>DAOWNM010000094.1 GCA_030642565.1 Bacteroidota bacterium
CCCTCTGAGGAGGAGATTAAAGAGAACAACAGGGCCAGGAGTGCCAAACTGAGAATAGCTGAACGAACCGAATTATGAGCAGGGAGAAGAAGAACATAGAATTTGACCAGTCCATCGAGGAGAGGGAGAAGAGTTTTTCCCTGCGCGACCTGGTGGATGGAAATGTGCTGACCCGCAAAGCTGTGATAAAGCAGTCCCGTTTTATTCTGCTACTGGTTTTGATCGCTTTTTTATCCATAGCCAACAGGAATCACGCAGAGAAGACGGTGATCCGTTTGAATAGCCTGCAGAGCGATGTGAAGGAGATGCGGGCCAGGTCGATCTCCACCTCTTCGGAGCTGGTGAGGATCAGCAGGCTGTCTGCGGTAATACAACTGGTAAACAGATATGATCTGGGGCTTGAAGAGAATCTGGAGCCCCCAAAAAAACTGATTCAAACCGAAGAGTAGCATGTCACTGAAGCGGGATATATTGATCCGGACCTCCCTGGTTTACCTGGGTGTGTTGCTGATAGGCATGCTTATTCTCGGGAAAGCGCTTCATCTTCAGCTATTCGAAAAGGAGGAGTGGGCCCGGGAGGAGAACAGCACCATACGTCACAAAGTGATTGAACCCAACAGAGGGAATATTTACTCTTCCGATGGCAGGCTCCTGGCCGTTTCGGTACCATTCTACGAGATTCGGATGGATTTCCGTTCAGAATCCTTTACCCGTGAGATCTTTGATGCCGGGGTGGATGAGCTTTCAAAGTCCCTCTCGAGCCTCTTCGGCGACCGCCACTGGTCCACTTATAAAAGGGAGCTGGTCAGGGCCAGAGAGAACGGGAACCGCTACTTCCTGGTCAAACGAAATGTGACCTATTCGCAGCTTCAGCAGGTGAAGCAGTTTCCAATCTATAACATGGGGAGATACCAGGGAGGTGTGCAGTATATTCAGCAAAACCGCAGAACCAGGCCTTACGAATTGCTGGCGGCACGTACGGTGGGATATACCATGCACGACGATTTGAAAAGTGTAGTGGGGATCGAGGGAGCATACGATAACCAACTGAAAGGCGTTGAGGGATACAGGTTGATGCGAAAGATTCGTGGCGACGTTTGGATGCCCATTAACGACGCCAATGAAATTGAGCCCGAAGATGGTCAGGATGTAATCACCACCATTGATGTGGACCTCCAGGATGTGGCAGAGAATGCACTTTATACCCAGCTGATCCTGCATGGTGCCGATCATGGTACTGTTGTACTGATGGAGGTGCGGACCGGAAAGGTCAAGGCCATTGCCAACCTCACCAGGGATAAGGATGGGAACTACAATGAGGATTACAATTATGCCATTGGGGAGTCCACTGAGCCTGGTTCCACATTCAAGCTAGCCTCCATGATTGCCCTGCTGGAGGATGGCTATGTCCATCCGAGCGATATCGTCGATGTGAAAGATGGGGTGATCTATTACTATGATCATAAGGTGGAAGACAGTCAGCATGCAGCGCTTGGAAAGATCACCGTACAGCGTGCTTTTGAAGTATCGTCCAATGTGGGAATCTCTAAGATTGTCAATGAAAGCTATAAGAAGAAGCCGGAGCAGTTTATAAACCGGCTGTATAAAATGGGTCTCAACCAGAAACTGGGGATAGAGATCAGGGGAGAAGGTCGGCCCGAAATCAAATATACCGACAGCGAACTCTGGTCGGGAATCTCCCTTCCAATGATGTCCTTGGGTTACGAGGTACGCATGACTCCCCTGCAGATTCTTGCCTTTTACAATGCGATAGCCAACAACGGGAAGATGGTCAAACCGGTATTCATGGAGGAGATCCGTTCCCACGGGAAGGTGATAAAGAGAGGGGAGACCGAGGTGTTGAATAACCACATTTGCTCCAGAGAGACACTTGGTCATATAAAAAAGATGCTGGTAGGGGTTGTGGAGAGCGGTACTGCCATGAATCTGGTCAACAGTCACTATAAGATTGCAGGTAAAACCGGGACTGCACGGGTGTCGCTCAGTAAAGAGGGATATACCAAATCCTACCAGGCCTCTTTTGTGGGCTATTTCCCTGCCGATCAACCCAAGTACTCCTGTATTGTAGTGGTCAACGCCCCATCCAAACAGATCTATTATGGAAATGTGGTGGCGGGCCCCATTTTCAGGGAGATCACAGACAGGATCTATGTAAGGGAGTACGAAATGCATGAAGACCAGGTGCTGCTTACAGAGCAAACCCTTCAGGCCCCTTACTCCAAGAGTGGAAGCGGCGATGCGCTCATATCTGCATTTGATTATCTGAATCTTCCATTGAAGCAGCATGGAGAGGAGAGTCTCTGGGTCTCCACCCGAAGCACTCCGGAGGGAGTGATCTCCTCCTCCAGATACGTCTCCTCACAACTGGTACCCAATGTGGTTGATATGGGATTGAAAGATGCTGTCTACCTGCTTGAAAGCAGAGGATTAAAGGTGGTGTCGGACGGCAGGGGAACGGTACAGAGGCAATCGCAACTGCCGGGGAGTACCATCCGGAAAGGAACCGAAGTAAAACTGAGCATGAGTATTAATGACGGATAATTGAGACTGAAAGAGATCATACAGGATTTGGAGATGGTTGCAGTAACCGGCGATCAGGATCCCCATATTGGGAAGATCACTTTCGATTCACGGGAGGTCCGGGAAGGTGATCTGTTTGTAGCCATCAGGGGGCTGCAGGCCGATGGTCACCACTATATTGATATGGCCATTGGCTCAGGTGCAGCAGCTGTGATTTGTGAGGAGAGGGGCGATACCAAAGATCCCGGAGTTCCCATTATCTGCGTACCAGACAGCCGGAAGGCGCTGGCACAATTGGCATCAACCTGGTACAGTAACCCCTCTTCTGAATTAAGCCTGGTGGGCATTACAGGAACCAATGGTAAGACCACCATTGCAACGCTGTTGCATCAGATGCATCACTTGATGGGATTCAGGGCCGGATTGATCTCCACCATTCAGGTGTTGATCGGTTCAGCCTCCCGTCCGGCCACCCACACAACACCCGATCCTTTCCGGATCAATGCCGCACTGCGTGAGATGGTCGATGCCGGCTGTGAATACTGTTTTATGGAGGTCTCCTCTCATGCCATTGACCAGGAACGTATTGGGAGCCTGGAGTTCAATGGTGGGATCTTTACCAACCTGACCCGGGAACACCTCGACTACCACAAGGATTTCAGGGAGTACCTGAACGTGAAGAAACGCTTTTTTGACAGGTTGCCGGCAGATGCTTTTGCCCTGGTCAATGGTGACGATAAGAATGGGAAAGTGATGATACAGAACTGCCAGGCAGAAAAGCATATATACAGCCTGCGGTCCATGTGCGATTTCAGGGGAAAGATCACCGAGATGCACCTGGAGGGCTCGGCAATGGAGGTCAATGGTAACGAGGTCTGGGTCAAACTGCCGGGCAGGTTTAATGCTGCAAACCTCCTGAGTGCCTATGGAGCTTCCATATTGCTGGGACATCACCCCGATGATGTGATGACTGCATTAAGTGAACTGAATCCGGTAGCGGGAAGGTTTGAGACTTTTCGTTCCGAAAAAGGGACCATCGTTATTGTGGACTACGCCCATACTCCGGATGCACTGCAAAATGTTCTGGATACCATCCATGAAGTTAATGTGGCCGGTGGTGAGATCATCACCGTGGTGGGTGCCGGTGGTAACAGGGACAGGGGGAAACGCCCGGCCATGGCCAGGATTGTTGCCGGAGCCAGTCACAAGGTGATCCTTACTTCCGATAATCCCAGGGATGAGGATCCGGAGGTGATTCTCGACGAGATGATGGAGGGGGTGCCGAAGCAATTGCTTAAACGCACCATGCGCATTGTGAACCGCGAAGAGGCCATACGTACTGCATGCATTATTGCAGGTCAGAACGATATCATTCTGGTGGCCGGTAAGGGTCACGAGAAAACACAGGAGATTGCAGGTAAGAAAAGGGCATTTAATGATATGGAGTTATTGAAGCAAAATTTAAAGAGATAGATTATGATATATCACCTCTTTGAATATCTTGAGCAGTTCGATTTTCCGGGAGCGGGGATGTTTCAGTACCTCTCCTTCAGGGCCTCCTTTACGGTTATTACATCCCTTGTGATTTCCATGATTATTGGTAAGCGGATCATCAATATGCTTCACCGGAAGCAGATCGGGGAGTCGGTCCGCGACCTGGGTCTCGACGGACAGAAACAGAAGCAGGGGACTCCCACCATGGGAGGGATCATCATCCTGGCGTCCATCATTATACCGGTGCTGCTTTTTGCTAACCTCACCAATATATATATCATCCTGATGCTGGTGGCAACCGTCTGGATGGGTCTGATCGGATTCCTCGATGATTATATCAAGGTATTCAAAAAGAACAAGAAGGGACTGCGTGGTAAATTCAAGGTGATTGGTCAGGTGGGGCTTGGACTGATTGTAGGGGTGACCCTCTATTTCGGCGATGATGTGATGATTCGTGAACGGATCCAGGTGACCCAGGAGAATTTTAATGAGTACAAGACTGAAGAGATGCAGGTGGACCAGGCCGGAAACCTTTTTATAGTGAGTGAACATAAAAGGCCGCTTACCACCATTCCATTTGTCAAGAACAACGAATTTGATTACTCCTGGCTGGTCTGGTTCAGCGGAAAATATGCCGATCATCTGGTGTGGATCGTCTTTGTACTGGCGGTCATTTTTATTGTGACGGCAGTCTCCAACGGGGCCAATATAACTGATGGGCTCGACGGATTGGCCACGGGTACGGCGGCCATTATCGGGGTTACTCTGGGAGTGCTGGCCTGGTTGTCGGGGAACGCTATCTACTCAAATTACCTGAATATTATGCATATCCCCAATGCAGGTGAACTTGTCATATTCGCCGGTGCATTTATAGGTGCCACCATCGGATTTCTCTGGTACAACTCCTATCCGGCCCAGGTATTTATGGGCGATACCGGGAGTCTGGCCCTGGGTGGTATTATCGCGGTTTTTGCCGTGGTGATCCGTAAGGAGCTGTTGATCCCCATTCTGTGCGGGGTTTACCTGGTGGAGAGCCTTTCAGTGATTTTGCAGGTAGGCTGGTTCAGAAGGACCAGACTAAAATATGGTGCAGGCAGAAGGTTGTTCCTGATGGCACCTATCCATCACCACTATCAGAAAAAGGGATTCCCGGAACCCAAGATTGTGACCAGGTTCTGGATTGTGGGAATCATGCTGGCGGTGATGTCTATTGTAACCCTGAAGATGAGATAAAATTGTAAAACAAACCCTATGGAAAACAGAGAACGTATAGTAATCCTCGGTGCAGGTGAAAGTGGGACGGGAGCAGCCATTCTGGCCCGCTCCAAAGGATTTGATGTTTTTGTTTCAGATGCCGGAAAGATCAAACCTTTTTACCGGGAGATGCTTGACGAGTACCAGGTGATCTATGAATCGGGCGGACATACCGAACGGTTGATTATCAATGCTACAGAGGTGATCAAGAGCCCGGGGATCCCCGAGAGCGCCCCCATCATCAAACTGCTTCGCAAGAAAGAGGTCCGCATCATTTCCGAAATTGAATTTGCCGGGCGCTATACCAATGCCAAAAAGATATGCATTACAGGTAGTAACGGAAAAACCACCACCACCTCACTGATCCATCATATGATGCGCAAGGCTGGTCTGAATGTGGGTATGGCCGGGAATGTGGGACGCAGCTTCGCGTTCCAGGTGGCCATGGAAGCGTATGATTACTATGTGTTGGAGCTAAGCAGCTTTCAGCTCGACGGGATGTACGAGTTCAAGGCAGACATTGCCATATTACTCAATATCACACCCGATCACCTCGACAGGTATGATTACAATTTCCAGAACTATGTGGATTCTAAATTCCGGGTCACACAGAACCTGACCGAGGAGGAGTACTTTGTCTTCTGTTCCGACGATGAGATCACCATCAAGGAGCTGGAAAAAATTGTTACCAGGGCAGAACAGCTTCCGTTTGCCTATCAGAAAAAGGATCATGATGTAGCCTGGGTGGAGAATGAGGAGGAACTTCGCATCGAATTTGAAGATGTAGACTTCAACATGTCTGTGCAGGAACTCTCACTGAAGGGAAGGCACAACACTTACAACAGCATGGCCGCCGGTATAGCGGGGAACGTTCTGAAGATCCGCAACGATGTGATCCGCGAGGCTCTGATGGATTTCCAGGGAGTGGAACACCGTTTGGAGACAGTAATGAAGGTACACGGGATCAATTTTGTGAATGATTCAAAGGCCACCAATATAAACGCTGCATGGTATGCCCTGGAGAGTGTAAAAGCCAATACCGTTTGGATCGTAGGGGGAGTGGACAAGGGCAATGATTACAGCGAACTCTCTAACCTGGTGGAGAATAAGGTGAAGGCCATTGTCTGTCTGGGCAAGGACAACGATCGTGTGATCAAGGCATTCAGGGGGAAAGTAGAATCTATTGTTGAGTCCATGAATATGGAGGATGCGGTTAAGGCTGCCTATTACCTGGCCAGGGATGGGGAGACTGTGCTTTTGTCACCTGCCTGTGCCAGCTTTGACCTGTTTGAGAGTTTTGAGGACCGGGGACGGCAGTTTAAGAGTGCAGTCAGGGGTCTCTGATAATAGCATATAATGAAGATCAGAAGGTACATAAAAGGCGACAAGATCATCTGGATAGTAGTATTGATCCTCTTGGTGATCTCCTTGTTGTCGGTTTATAGCTCCACCGGATCGCTGGCTTACCAGCACCGGTCGGGTAATACCTTCTTTTACCTGTTTCGACAGCTTAAATTTATCCTGCTGGGCGTGTTGATTATATTCTTTGTACACCTGGTTCCCTACCGCATCTTCAGCAGGGTATCTATCGTTGCCCTCTACCTGGCCATTCCGTTGCTGATCCTTACCCTGATTGCAGGGACTAATTTCAATGAGGCCACCCGCTGGTTGCAGATTCCGGGTACCGGACTCACTATACAGCCTTCCGATTTTGCCAAGATTGCACTGGTGATGTACCTGGCCAAGATCCTTTCGGTAAACCAGAACAATATCAAGGATTTTAAAGGGGTCTTTGGAAAGATATCCCTGGCCATTATCGGAACCTGTGCTTTGATTCTACCGGCCAACTTCTCTACGGCAGTTATTGTTTTTGTCACCGCGTTCAGCCTGATGTTCGTGGGACGAATCCCGGTCAGGTACCTGGCATTGATGATCTTTACAGGGCTCTTCGCTTTATCAATTTTTATAGGCGGGGCGCTGCTGCTAAACAGCGAGGGCCGGATCTCCACCTGGAAGAACCGGATCGAAAATTATGTGGATGGTGAGGGTGACAACTACCAGGCCGATCAGGCCAAGGTGGCCATTGTGCAGGGAGGCCTATTCGGGAAGGGGCCCGGAAACAGTACACAGCGTAACCTTTTGCCACATCCCTACTCCGATTTTATCTATGCAATCATTATCGAAGAGTATGGTACCCTGGTTGGGGGGATACTGGTGATCGCACTCTATCTATGGCTCTTTTTCAGGGCAGGGATGATTATCCGGCGAAGCAAAAGCACTTATGGGGCCTTTCTGGCCTTTGGCCTCTCCATGGGGCTTGTATTGCAGGCCTTTGTAAATATGGCTGTGGCAGTTGGACTGGTGCCGGTGACTGGTCAGACCCTGCCACTGGTAAGTATGGGTGGTTCATCCATTTTCTTTACCAGTATGGCTACCGGGATGATCCTGTCGGTGAGCTGGGGAACAAAAGAGATGCCCGGAGAGGCTGAGAATCCCGGAGAAGAAGCTGCAGCTGAGGTTGTTGTTGATCCGGCTGCCACACAGGCTGCTGTTCAGGCCACAGCACCGGTTAAGGAGAAAGGTAATAAACGGACCGAATTTGAAATAGATGGATAAGAGACAACCATATCGCATACTGATTGGAGGAGGCGGGACCGGCGGACATGTGTTCCCGGCCATCGCCATCGCAGATGCACTGAAGGAGAAGGATCCGGGTATGGAGTTTCTGTTTGTAGGAGCACTGGGTAAACTGGAGATGGAGAAGGTTCCCGAAGCGGGATATTCCATAGAAGGGCTGCCGGTGGCAGGATTCCAGCGCAGACTAAGCTTGAAAAACATCTCTTTCTTTTATAAACTTTTTGTAAGCTTGATTCGTTCCCGCAGGATCGTGGGACAGTTTTCTCCTGATCTGGCAGTTGGTGTGGGCGGATATGCAAGCGGACCCATTCTGAAAGCTGCTGCCAGGAAGGGTGTGCCCATATTGATCCAGGAGCAGAACTCATATGCCGGTATGACCAACCGGCTGCTTGCCCGTTCGGCCCGTACCATTTGTGTAGCTTATGAAAAGATGGAACGCTATTTTCCGGCAGACCGGATTGTGATCACGGGGAATCCTGTTCGCCAGCATCTGTTGAACCTTAGCTCCAATCCGGAGGAGGGGTACAGTGAATTTGAAATTGAGAAGGAAAAGAAGGTGTGCCTTGTGGTGGGTGGCAGTCTGGGTGCCCGTACGCTGAACAGGAGTTTCATGGAAGGAGTGGAAAAACTGGACAGGGACGATCTGGTTGTGATCTGGCAGTGTGGAAGGTTCTATCACCGGGAGGTGGAGGAAAAGGTCAGGGTCAGCGGCCTGAAAAATATCCGCGTGATGCCATTTATTTCACGAATGGACCTGGCTTACGGAGTGGCTGATGTCATTGTCTCCCGTGCCGGAGCAATCACTATTTCCGAGCTGTGTATCGTGGGTAAGCCGGTGATCCTTGTGCCTTCGCCCAATGTGGCTGAGGACCATCAGACACATAATGCTGAATCGCTGGTAAACAGGAGTGCGGCCCTGATGGTTCCCGATGCTGAAGCCGGGGAGCAGCTGGTGGACCGGATGCTCAAACTGATGGAGGATCGGACAGAGCAGGAGAAGTTATCAAAGAATAACAAACAACTCGGCATTGTCGCAGCATCTCAGAGGAACGCTGCCGAGGTGCAAAAAATATTTATTGAGCAATGATCTGGACAAAACTTGATAGAGTCTATTTTATTGGTGCGGGGGGCATTGGGATGAGTGCCCTGGCCC
>DAOWNM010000093.1 GCA_030642565.1 Bacteroidota bacterium
AAGAGAGGTATCCTTCATCACCTCAGCCAGGTTCTCCAGCTGCATCACACCCTTGAATCTCTCCAGGGTAGTATGCCCCTCCTCATCTGCAGGTTTCTGTGTGATGCTGGTCAGGATCTCAGCCATTCGCCTTGTCCCTTCTCTGCAGGGGATGCATTTTCCGCAACTCTGCTTATGCAAATACTCCATGAAGTATCTTACCGTATTGACCACACAGGTCGTGTCATCCATGACAATAATTCCTCCTGAGCCCATCACCAGCCCTTTCTCCTTCAGGGTTTCATATGTCACAGGAATCTCCATCAGTTCCACAGGGAGCATACACCCCGATGGTCCCCCCACATGCAGTGCTTTCAGTTCCCTGCCTTTACCAACTCCGCCGATAATCTTATTGACAATGGTATCGAAGGAGGTACCCATGGGCACTTCAACCAATCCGGCCATTACTACCCGGCCCGAGATACTAAATATCTTGGTTCCCGGACAATCCCCTGTTCCTATCCCCTTAAACCATTCGGGGCCATTTCTTATGATTCCGGGCAAATTGGAGAGGGTTTCCACGTTATTGACCACTGTAGGTTGTCCCAGGTATCCTGAAGTGGATGGGTAAGGTGGTTTGGAAGAAGGCATTCCCCTTCTCCCCTCCAGGCTCGCTATCAGGGCGGTTTCCTCCCCACAGACAAATGCCCCCGGCCCTTTGCGCAGTGAGATTTGAAGGTTATAACCACTCTCCAGTATATTGTCTCCCAGCAGCCCCATCTCTCTTAGTTCCTTAATAGCATTGTTAATGCGTCTGATCGCCTCTTTATACTCGCTATTAATGTAGATATAAGCCCTGCTGGAGCCGATGGCATAGGCTGCAATAGAGATGCCCTCCAGCAACTGAAACGGGTCTCCCTCCATCAGGGTACGGTCCATAAATGCACCGGGATCACTCTCCTCGGCATTGCAGACCATAAATTTTTGATCGGAGGGCGTCCGAAATGCCGCTTTCCATTTCTCACCGGTCGGAAATCCCCCTCCCGACCGGCCCCTCAGTCCACTGTCACTCACCAGGTCACAAACCTCACTGAATGTGTAACTGCGAATGGTCTTCAGAAATGCCCTGTATCCGCCGCCTGCAATATACTCTTCAAATGAGAAAGGATCGATGATTCCGCACGACTCCATGACGATGCGACTCTGCAAGGCGAAATATGGTATATCTTCCAGTGCCGGAACATCCTTCCAGGACTCCTGTCCCTCACGCCGAAGCTGGCCGATGACATTCTGATCAGGCACTACCTGGTGAAACAGGTCATCCAGCAAAGAGGGGACCTTCTCAGCGGTAATCCTGCGAAAAAAAATGCGGGTACGTCCCGGCAACTGTACCGAAACCACAGGATCTTCTGAACTCAATCCAATACTTCCTGTTTCGGCCAGGTCAATTTCAATGGAACGGTCCGATACATACTGTTCAATGGCCTCCCATGTTTTCTTCGATCCTGCTACAATTCCGGAAGTGGAGCTGTTCACCATCACCAGTGGCTTTGGGATCTGAATCTTCCTGAGTATATCCGTCTCTCTTCTTTCATCAGGATTCAGCTCAGAATGGTCACACTGTGCCAGCTTTAATAAAAACTCTTTATCTGTCTGCATCCTCCCTGTATTGTTTTATGATCTCCCTGACCTCCTTCACTGAAATCCCGGAATAATAGGCACCATTCACTGCCATTACAGGCGATTGTCCGCATGCCCCTAAACAGGACTGTACCTCCAGACTAAACAGACCATCACGGGTGGTCTCTCCATCTTTGATATCAAGCAGTTTGGTGATTTCATTCAACAACTCCCCGGCACCACCCATGTGACATGCAGTGCCATTACAGAGTACCACGTGGTAAAAACCTCTTGGTGAGAAAGAGAACTGGTTATAGAAAGTGGCCAGGCCATAGACTTTGCTGGTGGGTAGAGAGAGATGTGCTCCAATCCTGGAAATGGCCTCCTCGGAAATATAGCCAAATTCATCCTGAAAAGCCTGAAGAAGCGGGATCAGCGCATTCCTTTTTATCTGCGGGAACCGCTGCAGAATCTCTTCTATTCGTGCTGTATCGTCAGCCATAAAATTGAATCAGGATAAACTTATAACACGGAATTACAGTAATTTTCACAGAACACCCAAAGATATTGATTAAGTTTGTTATTTGAAAAACAGTAATTAATTTGAACAGATTATAAATTACATTACATCACCTGATTTTATTAACTTTAACCAGCTAGATCGAAATGACACTGTTAAAAAAGGAGATAAAAATATGCCTGGGTAGTTCCTGTTTCAGTCGCGGAAACAAAAAGACCCTCCAGGTGATCCAGAAATACCTGAAGGACCACAACCTGGAGAGCGATGTAATACTGAAAGGAAACCACTGCTTCAACAACTGCAATGCAGGTCCGGTGATAAAGATAGGAGGTAAGGTATATGAGCGGGTGACCGGTGAGAGTGTCCTTGAAATTCTTGAAACAGAACTTGGAGAGATGTAAATAACTTATGATGGAACCCCTCCTGAAAATCAACAGTGAAACTTGCACTGCATGTTATGCATGCGTAAGGGCCTGCCCGGTGAAAGCGATCAGGGTGCAGACCGAAAAAGTAAAACCCGAAATCATCCCCGAAAGGTGTATTGGCTGTGGAAGCTGTGTGGCCGTGTGTGGTCCGGGTGCCATCGAAGTCAGGAACTCACTGGATGACCTGAGAAAGATCCTCGGAGAGGGAAAAAAGGTGGCTGCACTGGTGGATCCCTCCATTGCAGGGGAGTTTCCCGATATCACAGACTACAGGAAATTTGTCCAGATGATTCGTACGCTGGGCTTTCAGTATATCAACGAAGTTGCATTTGGAGTGGACCTGGTAGCAAGGGCCTACAAGGAACTTTTCGAAGAAAGTAAGGGAAAGTATTACATCATGTCCAATGATCCGGTGACTGTCTCCTTTGTTGAAAAATACAAACCCGGACTAGTGCCCAACCTGGCTCCCATCATCCCCCCGGTAGCCGCAACAGCTAAAGTGATCCGGAAGATTGCCGGCGAAGATGTGATCCTGGTTTATATCAGTCCGTTAATTGCCAGCAAAGATGAGATCAGGCGATTCGAAGGGGATAGCCACATCGACCTGGCCATCACCTTTGTGGAACTCAGGGAACTCTTCATTGAGGCCAACATTCATGAAACGGATCTTGAATACAGTGATTTTGATGCCCCGCTGGGCTTTAAAGGCTCTTTCTTCCCTGTGGCCAACGGAATCATCCAGGCAGCCGGTATCGAGGAGGAACTACACCTTACACCTGTAATCACAGTAGAGGGTAATGGAATGATTGACGCCATCAGGGAGTTTGAGGAGGATATCGGAACCATCAAACACCATTTCAATCTCTTTTACAAAGAGTTCCTCATGGGAAGAGGAACCAGTGCCGGGGGGAGAAGAATTTTAAGGCATAGTCAGCTTATTAAATATGTGGAAAAACGGATAAAAACACTGGACAGAGATGCATGGGAGGCCAGCATGACTGAATTTGCATCACTGAATTTGAATCGCACATTCAGGGCAGATGACCAATCTCTTCCGGTTCCCTCCAAAAGCAAACTGAACGAAATTCTGAAAGAGATTGATCAATTGAATCCTTCAGATATAGGATGTGGCGCATGCGGATATGCAAGCTGCACCGACTTTGCCACTGCCATTGCCCAGGGCCTGGCCATTCCGGAGATGTGCAACACCTATGCATCCAGGAACAGACAGGATCATATCCAATCCCTGAAGATCAGCAATGAAAAGCTGGCACAGGCACAGGATGCACTCAAGAGATCGGAGCGGCTTGCTCAAAAAGAGAAGGAGGCTGCCAGGGAGGCTTCTGAAATAGTTCGCCGTATGCTCCATAAACTACCTTCCATGGTGGTTATCTGTGATATTAACCTGAAGATTATCCAGACCAATGCCAGCTTTATCGAGATGCTTGGTGAAGATGCCAGGGAGATCAGCGAGGTGGTGCCCGGACTGGCAGGAGCCGATTTGAAGACTCTTCTCCCCTATAACTTCTACAATTTGTTTACCTATGTACTTTCACAAAATGAATCCATTACCAACAGAGATATTCATCACGAAGGCAAGATGCTGAATGTAAGCGTATTTGTCATTGAAAAAGAGAAGATTGTTGGTGCGGTGATCCGGGATATGTCAGCCCCCGAAGTGCAGAAAGAGGAGGTGGTAAAACGGCTCACCGAAGTTATTGACAAAAACCTGAGCCTGGCACAGCAGATCGGTTTTATCCTGGGGGAAGGAACTTCAGAAGCAGAAAGGATGCTTAATTCGATTATTGAATCGTATAACCTCAGACAGGACCTGAAAGATCGATGAGTGGGAAGTTTTATATCGAAGTCGCCTGCGAACAACGCAATTTTGGCAATGAGCGTATTTGTGGGGATGTGTTTCTCAGCCGGAAGGTGAAAGAGGAGAACCGCACCATCGTGGTATTGTCCGATGGTATGGGGCATGGAGTGAAAGCTAATGTCCTGGCCACACTTACAGCCACCATGGCAGTAAATTTCACTATTGAGCATAAGGCAGTTGAGCGGATTGCTGAGATCATCATGAACACCCTACCTGTATGCAGCGAACGGCAGATGAGCTATTCCACCTTTACCATTGTTGATATTGAACACGACGGACTAATCAATATACTGGAGTTCGACAACCCGCAGACTATTGTCCTGAGAGACAACAAGCCCTTTGATCCGGGCTGGAAGAGCCTGACCCTTGAGAGTGAAAAAAATAGAGGCAAGGAGATTCTCTCCTGCCAGTTTGAACCCAGGAAAGAGGACCGGATCATCTTCTGTAGTGACGGCATTGCTCAATCCGGACTGGGGACAGACAAGTATCCACTGGGATGGGGAAGGGAGAATATGCAGGAGTATGCTATTCAACTGGTACAGAACAGTCCCAAAATATCTGCCTCCAAACTGGCATCAAAAATGGTAAATAGGGCACATCGTAACGATGGGTACAGTTCCAAAGACGATACCAGCTGCGCCAGTATCTATTTTCGGAAACCGCGAAAGTTAATGATTATCACCGGCCCCCCCTATGAAGAGGAGAACGACAAAGAACTGGGTGATGCAGTCAGGGCATTCAAAGGGAAAAAAGTGGTGTGCGGAGCCACCACCGCCGATATCATTGCCCGTGAACTTGATGTGGAAATTGAAGACAGCCTGGTGTTCGAAGATCCGGAGCTGCCTCCGGTCTCTTATATGGAGGGGCTTGATCTTGTCACAGAGGGAATTCTGACCATCACAAAGGTAACCCGAATCCTTAAGGATTTTTCACCCTCTTTTACCCTGGGCAAGGGACCGGCCGACCGGATAGTGAAACTGGTTCAACAGAGTGATGAGATCCATTTCATTATCGGAACCAGGGTGAATATTGCACACCAGGATCCAAACCTACCCATCGACCTCGAAATTAGAAGAACCGTTGTGAAACGAATGGCCAGGATGCTGGAAGAGAAGTTTCTGAAGGAGGTCACCATCAGATATATCTAAAGGATTTGAAGGTTTTTTAAACAAATACCCCTGCCCGTGTGTATTATTTCTTGGCACGCTTATTGAAATGATGGTGTGGCCAGTTCCAGAACAGTGGAGCTGACAGATTGACTGCATAATGAGTTTAAAACAGTATTGAGAAGCTGATGATCACTATTGACGAAGAAACAGAATATATTCCTTTGCTTTCCCATGATGAGGAAGAGGACCTGAAAAAAGTAAACATCCCCGATGTGTTGCCTATCCTGCCATTGCGCAATACAGTTCTGTTCCCGGGTGTGGTGATACCCATTACCGTGGGCAGGGATAAATCCCTGAAACTGGTACAGGAGGTATATAAAAAGAGTAAAATTCTGGGAGCCGTGGCCCAGAAAGATGGCACCATTGAGAATCCTGAACTGGATGATCTTTTCAAAATCGGGACCGTTGCACAGATTCTGAAGATTCTGGAAATGCCCGATGGCTCCACATCGGTGATTATCCAGGGAAGGAAACGGTTTATGATGAACGACCTGCTTACTGAAAAACCTTATCACATGGCCAGGATTACCCCGATGGAGGATGAGGAGGATGAACCCGCAGGTGAAGCCAAAGCTGTGGCAGCCGCACTGAAAGATCTGGCTATCAAAATCATTAAGCTCTCTTCCAATATACCTACCGAAGCAACTTTTGCCGTAAAAAACATTGAGAGCCCCTCTTTCCTGATCAACTTTCTTGCTTCCAATAGTGAACTCTCCCTGAAACAGAAACAGGAACTGCTCGAAACCAACAGTGTGTCAAAACGGGGTTTTACTCTGCTGGAAAGCCTTTCCAACGAGGTTCAGATGCTGGAACTGAAGAACGATATTCAGACCAAGGTAAAAAGCGATCTGGATCAGCAACAGAGAGAGTTCCTGTTGCACCAGCAGATGAAAACCATTCAGGATGAGCTGGGAGGGTCACCGCAGGACCAGGATGTGATCGATTTCAGAGAAAAAGGGAAAAAGAAAAAATGGAGCAAGGAGGTAGCAGCCGCTTTTGAGAAGGAGCTGGACAAGCTGCTGAGATTAAATCCGGCCACCGGCGAATATTCGGTCCAGGTCAACTATATCCAGACACTGGTTGAACTTCCCTGGAATGAGTACACCAAAGATAACTTTAATCTGAAACGTGCCAGCCGGATCCTGGACAAGGACCACTTCGGGCTGGAAAAAGTAAAGGACAGGATCCTGGAGCACCTCGCAGTTCTGAAACTAAAAGGGGACCTGAAGTCACCCATTCTTTGTCTAGTAGGCCCCCCGGGCGTTGGGAAAACCTCCCTTGGTAAATCAATAGCAGAGGCTCTGAACAGAAAATATGTCAGAATGTCACTGGGAGGACTCCATGATGAAGCCGAGATCAGGGGCCACAGGAAAACCTATATAGGTGCCATGCCAGGAAGGGTGGTCCAGAATCTGAAAAAGGTCAAATCGTCGAACCCGGTGTTTGTCCTGGATGAGATTGATAAAGTAGGAAGAGGTGCCCAGGGAAATCCGGAATCGGCCCTCCTGGAGGTGCTCGACCCGGAACAGAACAGCACTTTCCACGATAACTTCCTGGAACTGGATTATGATCTTTCAAAAGTGATGTTTATAGCCACTGCCAATACTACGGCAGGAATTAACCCTGCCCTCCTGGACAGGATGGAGATTATCGATCTCTCCGGCTACATTGTGGAGGAGAAGATTCAGATCGCAAAAAGGCACCTGATTCCGGACCAGATAGATAAGCATGGACTTACCCGAAAACAGTTCTCCATCTCCCCTTCAGTGCTGGAACAGATCATTGAAGGCTATACGCGCGAATCGGGAGTAAGGCAACTGGACAAGCAGATCGCCAAACTGGTACGCGTAATGGCCAGACATATTGCTTTCGAAGAGAGTTATGATAAGAAACTCTCCCGCAAAATGGCCACTGAGATCCTGGGACCACCGAGGTTCATAAGGGATAAATATGACGGGAACAGACATGCCGGGGTTGTGACAGGACTGGCCTGGACGGCTACCGGTGGCGAGATACTGTTTGTGGAGACCTCCCTGAGTCAGGGAGAGGGTAAACTTACCCTGACAGGAAACCTGGGCGATGTGATGAAGGAATCAGCAGTTCTTGCGCTTGAATACCTGAAATCACACGCTTCAAAATTCTCCATCGATCCGGCGATCTTTAAAAAATACAATGTGCACGTACACGTCCCCGAAGGAGCCATTCCAAAGGATGGTCCCTCAGCAGGAGTGGCAATGATGACCTCTATCACTTCGGCATTTACCCAGAGAAAAGTAAGGGAAAGTTGTGCCATGACCGGGGAGATCACTTTAAGGGGAAAGGTGCTTCCGGTTGGTGGTATCAAAGAGAAAATCCTCGCTGCCAAAAGAGCTGGCATCACCGATATAGCCATCTCACTTGAGAATAGAAAAGATGTGGAGGAAATCAATGATATCTACCGGAAAGAATTGAATTTCAAGTATGTGAATGAGATATCAGGACTGATGGACTTTGTCCTGCTTCCCGATCTGGTGGATCAACCCATGAAGATCAGTTAACAGATCAACAGCTTGGCCGTTTCAATGCCATGCGCTTTTATTATTTTCACAAAATAGATACCGCATGGCAGCCCCTTGCCTTCCAGATCAGAAATAGTAAAATTATCTTTCTCCTCTGCTCTCAGTTTATAAACAGGCATCCCTTCAAGGTTAAAAACTTCTACCATGGTTCGGTTAGGTTTAATGAGAAAACTGACCCTATCACTGGACTAAAATATAGCGTGAATCAGCCAAAGCAAAGAAAATTCTGACTTATTGTGTGAACAGTAGGTTCTGGGTTATGAACCCGGTGATTTCCCGGATAAACCGATTACCTGGAGAATGTCGATTCCAGCATCTTGATCTTCTGAGCCGGAATTTTGATGGAGCACGATTTGCCCGAATATTCAAGTATGCAACTGCAACTCTTACGGTCTACCCTGGAGAGGTATTTCAGGTTCAACAGGTAGGAACGGCTGGCGCGGAAAAAGCTGTTCCCTTCAAGGATCTCCTCTATGGCGCCAAGGTTCTGGGTAGTGATTTCACAGTTGCCGCGAGAGAGCTGAATATGGGTATAATTACCATCGGCCTGACAATAGACCACTTCCGAAGGGTCGATAAGGAGATAACCTGAACGGGTGTTTAGCTTAATCTTGGCAGGGCTATTGCCCCGCAATGTTTCAACCAGTTTATGAAGGTCCTGTTCCTGAACCTTTCTCCCTATTCTCCGAAACCGTTCGATGGCACTATCCAGCTCCTCCTTATGAACAGGTTTCAGGATATAATCAAAAACCGAATTGCGAATGGCCTGAATCGCATAGTGTTCATAAGCAGTGACGAAAATAATCCCGGGGTTTTCACCTGATATCTGTACCTGTTCAATAAAATGAAATCCATCCTTTTCAGGCATCTGTATATCCAGGAGAACCAGGTGTGGACGTTCTCTTTTCACGAGCCTTAAAGCCTCATCCACATTGCCTGCAACCCCAATGACTGAAACTCCATTGTTCCCCAG
>DAOWNM010000010.1 GCA_030642565.1 Bacteroidota bacterium
TGGCTCCAGGCTGACCCAGTGCATTGGTACGGTCGGAAAATCGTTGGGGATAGAGTTCAAATGCAAGCAACATATGCGCCGTGGCATAGCTGCCTGTAATCAGGTATTTGAGCTGATCGCCTGCATCGTGCCACCCCCCGCTTACATCCACATAGGTGGAATCGGGCATTGGACCGTAAAAGGAGCGGCCATCATGCTGGTGACAGACCCTGTCCAGGGTTGGATTGTACCCGCAGCGTTGCTGGCGCATAAACCCAAGCAGCTCCTCCTGAAGATGATCATAGGCGTGTGTAGAAATTTCAAACAGCGTACTTCGGCTTCCCGACTTCTCTCCCTCCAGGAAATAGGGTCCCTGTTCAGAATCCGGGTAAAATCGAATATATAATAGTAATCGAAAGCACCCCAACCCTCCGTCTCACACCTCGCTGGCCGGGCAGTATATATCACTTGTCCCGATTCCGCATGGATTACTGCATATTTCTCTCTCACCGGTGCATTGGAAAAAAGAATGGCCGACTTCAGTTCATCAGCCAGGTAGCCCACCTGGTTGATACGTATATATACCTCATCCGGTTTATCCACTGCTCCTCCCTCTGACCATATAGGGAACAACAGAAGCCATATTTGAAGAAAAATAGAAAGCATCGGGTTTAAAGTTATGCATTATTCATACTCAATGGTATTTACACTCTACACTTTTCTAAATGATAACTTTCTCCTATTTTTGTATGAAGCGCCATTTATTGTAACCATTTTAGAAAAACGCCAACATGAAAACATCCCTGAAACAATTATTAGTTCCAATTCTGAGTCTGGTGATCCTGTTTGGATTAGGAGCTTGCACTCTAACGGAAAATCAGAATGAAGAGACACTTTTTAAGGCAAGGGAATTGTTCCCGGAACCACCCAGGCCGGAAGGACAGACGGATGTGATTGAGCTGCGCTGTGAACCCATTGATACGGTCAGAGTAGCCTTTATCGGTGTGGGCTCCAGGGGCAAAGGCGCAGTACACCGCTACACCTTTCTTGAAGGAGTGAAGATTGTGGCTCTGTGTGACGTGGTTCCGGAAAACCTGGATAAGGCACAGGAGATCCTTCAGGAGCGCGGATTTCCAGTAGCAGATAGCTATTCCGGGCCTAAGGAGTGGAAAGAGGTGTGTGAAAGGGAGGATGTGGACCTGATATATGTCTGCACGCACTGGGACCTGCATACACCCATCGCGGTATACGCCATGGAACAGGGCAAACACGTGGTCACTGAGGTTCCGGCGGCAATCTCCATTGATGAATGCTGGCAACTTGTGAACACGGCAGAAAAAACCAGGCGCCACTGTATGCAACTGGAGAACTGCAACTATGATTTTTTCGAGCTGGCCACCCTGAATATGGTCAGGCAGGGACTCCTGGGAGAAATTGTGCATGCTGAAGGAGCCTATATACATGACCTGAGAGAAAGTATTTTCAATGAGAAAGACGGGTACTGGAATATGTGGCGTTTACGGCACAATGAGAAACGGAATGCCAACCTCTACCCCACTCATGGCTTCGGACCCATCTGTCATATCCTGAATATCCACCGGGGAGATAAAATGGAGTACCTGGTCTCCGTGGCCAGCGACCAGTTTGGTATGACCGAATTTGCAAAAAAGAGATTCGGAGAAGATTCAGATTATGCAAAAAGGGATTATAAAAGGGGAGATATGAACACCACCCTGATTAAAACAGCAAAGGGCAAAAGCATCATGATTCAGCACGATATTACCAGTCCACGCCCATACAGCAGGATACATCTGCTCAGCGGCACAAAGGGGTTTGTACAAAAATGGCCCGTAAGAGGAATTGCCCTGGAGCCTGACGCACATAGTTTCATGAATAATGAGCAGATGGAGGAGCTTCTTGCACAGTACGAACATCCAATCACAAAGGAGGTGGGAGAACTGGCCAGGAAAGTGGGCGGGCACGGAGGAATGGATTTTACCATGGATTACCGTTTGATCCATTGTCTGAGGAACGGACTGCCGCTGGATCAGGATGTATACGATGCCGCCGAATGGTCATCAATCATCGAGCTTTCCGAAAAATCCATTGAAAACCAGGGGATGCCGGTCAGGGTCCCCGATTTTACCAGGGGCGCATGGGAAAAGGTCAATATAGTAACCTATCACTGACCCTGCCTGCCTCGCTTGTACAGTGACCGGATAATTACATACAGCAGTCTGATGATGCTTACCAGAAATAGTATGGAGAGCAGGATGATCACATAGAGGACCCAGGATGTATTGAGGTCAAATTGAAACTGGAGCTGCTGGAACTTCCAGATTCGGTCCGCCTGGACCATCACACCCGAAACCCTGAGCGGAAGAGGGATTTCAAGTGTTTTTGTGGTAACGAACAGGGCCAGGGCGAACCCACATGCTACCAGTATATTGAGAAGAATTTTCATAGGCCTGCAAAATAGAGATTTTCCCATTTATCTCCCCATTTAACCATTCATCCTGAATATCTGAAGGTTCAGGCAGATACTTTTTTTTTCGCCTCAACCGGTCCATAATTTTACATCCATTAAAGTGTGGACAGATGAAACATTTCAGCACTATTCTCCTGGTGCTCGTTGCAATAAGTGCCAGCGCACAGCAGACCATCACAGGAACTATTACCGATAAAAAGGGAACTCCGGTCATCAATGCCAATATCTATTTTGAAGGCTCTTATGAGGGTACCATCTCCGATGCTGAAGGGCATTTTGAGCTGACCACCGACCTGGACGGAGAACAACTTTTTACCGTAAGTTTTATCGGATACGAACCGTATAACCGCCTGATTCATCTCAGCGGGAAGGATACCCTCTTATATGTTGTATTGAAACCTGAGGTGAGCGAACTCAACGAGGTGGTGATCACAGCCGGAGTGTTCAGTGCCAGTGATGAGAAAAAATCGGCCACGCTCAGCTCCTATGATATTTCCAGCACAGCCAGCGCATTGGGAGATATTTATGGTGCCTATGCCACCATGCCCGGATCGCAGAAGGTGGGTGAAGAGGGGATGCTCTTCGTTAGAGGTGGAGAAAGCTATGAAACCAAGACCTATATGGATGGTATGGTGGTTCAGTCTCCCTACTTCTCCAGCATGCCCAATATTCCCACCAGGGGGCGCTTTTCGCCCCTGCTCTTCTCCGAAACCCTCTTCAGCACCGGGGGCTACTCGGCCGAGTACGGCCACGGTCTCTCTTCCATTGTTGACCTGACCAGCAACGGCCTGGAGACAGAGGACAAGGCCAGTGTGGCCGTGATGACCGTTGGGGCTAATGCCTCCTGGGTAAAACGCTGGGAAAAGAGCTCGCTGGCTGTGACCGGGTTGTATGCCAATAGTGCCCTTCAGAACCGGCTGTTCAAACAAAATGTGGATTGGACAAAAGATCCTGTACTGGGAGATGGAATGATGATGTTCAGACAGCAGATCGGTGAGAACGGACTGTTAAAGTCATTTTGCTCCTTCAATTCCATGACGATGCAGATGAATTATGACAATTTCGAAGCAGGCACCATGGATGATCTGAAGATGGCCAATCTTAACCTTTATGCTAATAGCAGCTATTCGGACCAACTGGCTGAAAAATGGTTGATCCGTACAGGTGTGGCGTTCAGCCGCGACAGCGAAAAGATCAACTATGCCGGTGTTCCGGTAACTACGTTGAACAACGGGACTTCTTTGAAATTAACATTCACACACCTGACCTCCAAAAAGTTAAAGACCCGGTTCGGTGGGGATATCAACAGGGGGTTGTACAGTCAATCGGTTACTACCGACAGCACCACCCGTATGGAGATGAGCGATATACAACCCTCCCTTTTCCTGGAGACAGAGTGGCTTATATCAAAGAAGCTGGCCCTCCGCACCGGGATCAGGGCAGAACACTCCTCACTACTCCAGGAGCCGGGGTTTTTGCCACGGCTGTCAGCAGCATACAAAACAGGAACCTACAGCCAGGTCTCCTTTGCATGGGGAAAATACCGGCAAAAACCGGAGAATGAGTACCTTCAGTTTGCACCTGCACTTTCTCATGAACGGGCCGACCACTATATTTTCAATTTCCAGTACCGGAAGCAGCGGAGGATCTTCAGGGTAGAAGGCTATTTCAAACAATACGACCGCCTGGTGAAATATACCTCACCCTTCAGTCCGCTTGCATCAGACTATAACAATGATGGTTACGGAAGGGCACAGGGATTTGACCTCTTCTGGCGTGATAGTGAGAGCCTGCAGGGTTCCGATTATTGGATCTCATACAGTTTTCTGAACACCTCCAGGGATTACCAGGATTATCCGGAAAGTGCAGTCCCCTCTTTTGCATCGGCCCATAACCTTTCTGTGGTTTATAAACGATTCTTTACCCGTCTGAATACCTTATTCGGAATCACCTACTCTTTTGCCAGCGGCAGACCCTACAACGATATGAACACTCCCGGCTTTATGGACGGGCAAACAAAACCCTACCACGACATCAGTCTGAACCTCACCTATCTGACCACGCTATTCAACAGAGATTGCATTATCCACCTGAACATCACCAATCTACTGGGATTTAACAATGTATATGGCTACCAATATGCCACAGTTCCCGACGAGAACGGGGAGTATCCCTCACAGGCCATCGTACCCACCACCGGCACCCAGGCCATACTTATGTTTATGCTTTCACTTTAAAAACAGAACCAATGAAAACCAACCTATTGATTTTGACTATTGGCCTTTTCTCCATATGCGCATGGGGACAGGAGGAACGTTATACCACAGCCATGCTAAGCGCCATTGAGATGATGGAGCAGGAAACGGAACCGGGCGATCTCATAGAGAGTGCCAATCGGTTTGAACGCATCGCCACAGCGGAGAAGAGCCGGTGGATGCCCTACTATTATGCCTCCTATTCGCTTATCGTTATGAGTTTCGATGAGAGCGATGGGGGCAAAGATCTGGTGCTCGACCGGGCTCAGAAGCTGCTCGACCGGGCGCTGGAGCTGGAACCTGAAGAGTCGGAGCTCCACGTCCTGCAAGCATTCCTCTATCCCTCCAGGATCATGGTCGATCCCATGGGAAGGGGCATGACCTACATAGATAAAATGTTCGCATCGCTGGAGCGTGCCAAAACCCTGAACCCGGAAAATCCAAGGATCTATTTTTTGGAAGGGGTTAATAAGCTGAACCTGCCCCCTTCAATGGGTGGTGGAGCCGATGTGGCCCAACCGATCCTGGAGGAGGCACTGACCAGATTCGAAGCTTTCGCAAACGAGGATCCCCTCTGGCCCCACTGGGGAGAAGAGGCCACCCATGCCGAACTGGATAAGCTGCAATAAATCCGTATCAAATAAGTATCTTGGGTAACCCTTGAAGCCTGCCTGATGAACCGGAAAAAGGTATACAAAACCCTCCTGATCCTGCTTAGGGATCTGCTGATCCTGGTGCTGATCGGGAACATGATATCCTTATTCACCATCCCGAGGGAGTTGTGGTCCCTGGAGGTGGTACTCCGTAACTGCATGTTCTCTGTGGCTCTTGGTTATCCCGCCTGGAAGGGGATGATACGGATCACCATGATCCTGGAGAGGCAGATCCCCTGGCTGAAATCGCCCATCAAAAGGGTGGTCTACCAGGTAGTTGCCATGACCCTCTTTTCAGGATTGATCATCTTTATAGGGTTCTTCATCTGGATCAAGCTGACCGAGGGCCTTAGCTTGAGGTCGGTGATTGAATTTATAATTCCAAGCCTGAAGGTGGTCTACATCTTTATGTTCCTCTCACTGTTGCTGGGAAATGCAGTGCTCTTCTTTAAGAACTGGAAAGAGTCCGCCATCCAGCAGGAGGAGCTCAAAAGGGCCCACCTGGCATTGCAATATAAGTCCCTGAAGGACCAGGTAAGGCCCCACTTCCTCTTTAACAATCTCAGTTCGCTGGCCACACTGATCAACACCGACACTAAAAGAGCCACGCAGTTTGTGCACAAGCTATCGGATGTTTACCGCTATGTACTGGAGCAGCGCGAAAACGAGTTGGTTCCCCTGAAAGATGAACTGAAATTTCTGGAGGACTATATTTTCCTGCAGAAGATCCGGTTCGGTGATAACTTGCAGGTAAAAAACAACATGGATCTGGACCGGAACAGAATGGTCATTCCGCTCTCCCTGCAGATGCTGGTGGAGAATGCCATCAAGCACAATGAGATCTCTACAGAACATCCACTGGTCATCGGGATCACCTCCACGGGAAAAGGGCATGTGATTGTGAAAAACAACCTGCAGCGAAAGGAGGTCTCCGAACCTTCACCGGGGACCGGACTTGAAAACCTGAGAAAACAGATTACCTGGTTTTCAGATGACCCGCTGCTGGTACAGGAGGAAGCTAATGCCTTTATTGTAAGAATGCCAACCATTGCAACATAAAAAGAGAGTGTGATGAACGTAGTCATCATTGAGGACGAACACCTGACTGCAGAGCGGATCGCCACTCTGCTACGGCAGATCGATCACGGAATCGAAGTGATCTCCATCATTGATTCGGTGAAGCGATCAGTGGAATGGTTTAATTCCAATAAGAGACCGGATCTGATATTTATGGATATCCAGCTGGCCGACGGACTCTCCTTTGACATTTTCGATGCGGTAAAAATAGAAGCACCGGTTATCTTTATCACAGCTTTCCAGGAATACGCCATCAAAGCTTTTAAGGTAAACAGTGTGGATTACCTGCTTAAACCGGTATCGGAGGAGGATCTACGGGCTGCACTGGCCAAATTTAGGCACTACTTCAAACACGAACTGACTGTTCCGACCATTGGAGGAGATCTGCTCCGGAACATCAGGGAGATGATCAGCAGGCCCTATAAGTCACGCTTTATGGTCAGGGTTGGTGACCATATCAAATCGGTCGATGTAGAGGATATTCTCTATTTCTACAGCCTGCAGAAAGGAACATACCTTCACTCCTCTGATAACCGCAACTACGTGATTGATTACACTCTTGGCGGACTGGCAGAGATGCTTGATCCGCTCCTTTTCCACCGAATCAACCGAAGATATCTGATCTCCCACAGGGCCATTACCGATATGATCACCCTCTCCTCCAGCAAACTCAAGGTGAAACTGTTGCACTCGGACGATGACGAAATCTATATCAGCAGGGAGCGGGTAGGAACCTTTAAGGAATGGCTCGACAAGTAGTACTCCCCGTTTACCGGTAAGGATCCCCCATTCGTCCGACTGAATCTGCATCCCGGCGAAAATGATTTTTTTCCGGTCATGCTCTTTTTACATTTATAGTAGTAAACAGAACTAAAAATCTCAAATCATGAAAAAAACCCTGTTACTTACCCTCCTGGTTCTGCTGACACTACCTGCCACGACGCAGAGCAGGAAGTATAAGAAAACCATGCACTCTGCCATTGAAAAGATGAACGAGGCACCCGATCCGGCCAGCGAACTGGAGATTGTAGCAACCTTCGAAGAGATTGCACTGAAATACCACAATCAATGGCTCCCCTCCTACCACGCTACCAGAATCCTGGTCAGCAGCAGCTTTGAAGAGCCCGAAGGAAGCAAGAGTGACGCCCTGCTGGATCGTGCCAAAAAATCGCTTGATATGGCCATGAAGAAAGCTCCTGAAGAGTCGAAGGTATATGTACTGAAAGGCCTCTACTACATCGGTATCATGAGTGTTGATCCGGTCACAAGGGGCCAGCTCTACTACCAGGATGCACTGGATGCCATTCAGAAATCGAAAAATCTGAATCCCGAAAATCCCCGGGCCTATTTTATGGATGGAATGATGACCTCCAATATGCCCGAATTCCTGGGCGGTGGTCCGGAGGCTGCCAGATCGATCTTCATGGAAGCAGCGGAAAAATTTAAAACGTTTCATCATGACGATCCACTCTGGCCCACCTGGGGAGAAGATTTGAACCAAACCGAACTGGAGAGGTTGAAAGAATAGAAAGATTGACTATTTTTATTGTATGAAAATAGCTCAACTATTCAGGAGACGCTCACTTCTATGCCTGGGGGTGCTGGCCCTGCTTACTGCCGGATGCGAGAAAGAACCCGACCAACCACCTAATATTCTGTTTGCCATTGCCGATGACTGGGGATGGCCCCATGCAGGAGTCTATGACGACCCGGTGGTTCAAACTCCGGCATTTGATCGCGTAGCCAGCGAAGGAGTACTCTTCAACCACGCCTATATCTCCTCACCCTCCTGTACCCCGTCCAGGAACGCCATCCTCACTGGACAGTACCACTGGAGACTGGGACCCGGAGCCAACCTCTGGAGCACCCTGGACCCCTCCACCCTGGTCTACCCACTGCTGCTCGAGGATGCTGGTTATATGATCGGGCGCTACAGGAAAAGTTGGGGACCCGGCGATATTAGTAACTGGAAACGGCACCCGGCAGGTCATGACTATACGGAAACCGGGTTTGCTGCATTTATGGCAGAACGAAAGGAGGAGCAGCCCTTCTGTTTCTGGTTGGGATCTTCAGACCCCCACCGGCCCTATAAAATGGGCAGCGGTGCAGAGAGCGGTATGGATCTGGAGAAGATCCGCCTGTTTGACTGTTTTCCCGATCATGAGATTGTAAGAAGCGATGTGGCCGATTACTACTACGAGGTGCAGCGTTTCGACACACTGGTGGCCAGTGCCATCAAAATCCTGGAGGAGTACGGAGAGTTGGAAAATACCATTATCGTGGTGACAGGCGACCATGGCATGCCATTCCCCCGGTGTAAATCCAATAACTACGATTCAGGAGCCAGGATTCCATTTGCAGTTCGATGGGGATCGGGCATCAGAAAGTCAGGTCGCGTGCTGGACGATTTTATCAGCACCACAGACCTTGCTCCCACTTTCCTGGAGCTGGCAGGAGTTGATATTCCCAATGTGATGACCGGAAAGAGTTTCGCAAACCTGCTTAAAAGTTCAGAAGAGGGATTTGTGGACATGCAGAACCGTGACTATGTATTGCATGGAAAGGAGCGGCATGTACCCGGACAGGAAGAGGATATGGGGGGCTACCCTGTACGGGCCATCCGTACCCATGACTACCTCTACATCCGGAACTTCAAAGAGGAACGCTGGCCCTCGGGAACCCCCAACTACAAGGAAGCTGCCATACCCTACTGCTGGCTGGGCGATTGCGACAATGGCCCCACCAAAACTTATATGGTAGAGAACCGGGAGAAGGATCAGCAGCACACGGAGCTTTATAACCTGGCTTTCAGGAAACGGCCCGCCGAGGAGCTGTATGACTGCCGGAAGGATCCGGAGCAACTTGTGAATGTGGCAGGCGATCCAGCCTATGCGGAGATCAAAGAGAAGCTATCCGCACAACTGATGGAGCAGTTGCTGGCCACGGGCGACCCCAGGGCCACTGGCGGCGGAGATGAGTTTGATGAGGTTCCCTACCTGGGCCATGGACCCAGGCACCCCTCCTATAAACCAGACGATTGAACAGATTAAAGCACCCGAAGAACATCCTCGAGGGTGATAACCTGGCCCGTGGTGGTTCCCATGGACACCTCGTTGGAAGCGAACCTCAGCTCCAGGGTATTCCCCAGTTTTGAATGAATCTGCAGCTCTGTCAGCTCACCCTCATTCCACGCCATATCCACCTGGAATCCTCCCCTGGCCATCAGGCCTGTGACCTTTCCGTTCTTCCATTCATCCGGAAGAGCAGGAAGCAGTTCCACATAACCAGCATGTGACTGAATCAGCATCTCGGCGATCCCGGCTGTCCCCCCGAAGTTCCCATCGATCTGGAAAGGAGGATGGTTGTCAAACAGGTTGGGGTGTGTTGATTTCTCAAAAAGCTTCTGAACATGGTAGTGGGCTTGTTCCGCATCCTTTAGCCGGGCATAGAAGTTGATCATCCAGGCCCTGCTCCAACCGGTATGGCCACCCCCGTGCTCCAGTCGATAGTCAAGTACCTTCTCAGCAGCTTCCATATACTCCGGACTATCGGCCCAGTTATACTGGGGGGAAGGATAGAGTCCATATAGATGCGAGATATGCCTGTGACCAGGTTCAACCTCAATAAGTCCCTCTTCGGACCACTCCAGGATCCTGCCGTCGCTACCAATCTCCACAGGTGCCAGATGCGCCAATTGGGTTTGCAATAAAGATCTGAATTCAGCATCCCTGTCCAGCACCTTGCTGGCTTCGATCACAGAAGTGAAAAGATGCCAGACAATCTGAAGGTCCATGGCCGGCCCCATATTGATGGCTGCTGTATCGCCTGAGGGTGTAGAAAACCGGTTTTCAGGCGAAAGAGAGGGCCCGGTAACCAGTTTTCCGGTTCCGGGATGCTCCACCAGGAAATCGGACATAAAGAGGGCCGCTTCGCGCATCACATCATAACCGTAATCTGCCAGAAAAGTGGTATCGCCGGAAAAGAGGAAATGCTCCCAGATATGGGTACATGACCAGGCAGCTCCCATGGGCCACATGCCCCAGCTGGGAGAGCCAAAAAGCTCGGTCTGGTGCCACACATCGGTGGTATGGTGTGCCACAAATCCCCTGCAATTGTATGTCTTCATGGCTGTTTTCCTTCCATTTTCCCTCAACTCCCCGATAAACTTCAGGAAGGGAAGATGGCACTCCGAGAGATTGGTGATCTCGGCCGGCCAGTAATTCATCTGCAGATTGATATTGATATGGTAGTCGGAATTCCAGGGTGGCTCCAGATGCTCGTTCCAGATTCCCTGCAGGTTGGCCGGAAGATTCCCCGGCCGTGAACTGCTGATCAGCAGATAACGACCATAATTAAAATAGAGAGCCGCCAGTCCCGGATCAGCATTGCCCTCCGAAACCAGGGCCAGACGCTTATTGGTCGGTAGATTCGAAGCAGATGACGATCCCAGATCCAGGGAGACCCTGCTAAACAGCCCCTGGTACTCCTTTACATGTTCGATTAGCACCCGGTTATAGTTACATTTCATAGAGTGAACCATACACTCCTTGCACTTCTTACAATGCTCTTCACCAAAATAATCTGTACCCGCGAATAACCTGATCTCAAGATCACTGGTTCCATGCACCTCCAGTCCAAACCCTGTGGAGTGGATATAGCCATCCTTGAGGATCACCTTCAAGCACGCTTCGAATATGACACCCTGACCGTTCTCCACATGCTGTTTCATAATGATCATATCGTCCCTGTACATTACCACCTCCCCTTCACCCGGTCTGGAGAGCTGGATAGTACAGTCTATCTTTCCCCCTTTACCTGCCGTCTCCCTGAATACAATCACATTATCCACTGCCGAAGAGAATACCTGACGATGGTAATCGACTCCGCTCCTGGTATAATCTACCCGCACCAGGGCACTGTCCAGCCGTAGCGACCTCCTGTATGCTGAAACTTCCGTGGTATCTTTGTAAGTGATGATAATATCCCCCAGTGTCTGGTATGCATTTGTTCCGGTGGGTAGCCTCTCCTGCAGCAGCTCCTGCACCGCCAGTTCCTGAGCTTCCCGGTACTTGCCATCAAACAGCAGCTTCCTCACAGCGGGAATTGCTTCGGTTCCGTCGCTGTTCTCATAACCACCCTTCCTGCACCATACAGACTCTTCGTTTAACTGGATTCGCTCCACATCCGTTCTCCCGAAAACCATGGCCCCCAGCCCTCCATTCCCAATGGGGAGTGCCTCGTTCCAGTCTGCCGCTGGCTCATTATACCACAATGTCACCTCGGGAGAACCGGCAGCTGCCGGCTCCACCTTTGAACAGGAGCAAAAAAAAGCCGGCAAAAGAAATCCGGTCAATAGAAGTGCTTTGGTAAGTGATCTATCCATGGCTGATTCAGAATTAGTGAGGAGTAGCAGGCAAGTTAATGCTCTTTTGCTTCATTTCCACACCGTGGGTTATTTCATTGGCCATTTAATGGACCTGCCTTCACTTGTGGAGCGGTAAATCGCACTGAAAATCTCCACTGTGTCCCGGCCATCCTCCACTGTGATCAGGGGTTCTTTTCCTTCCAGAATGGCTTGAAGAAAATCCTCAATATTGCGCTCATGGAAATAATTCATCTGGTTGGGAAGTTTATTGAAAAAATCAGAATCCTTCTTCACCTACTGTGGCAACATCTGCTCCTCCCTCTGGAAACGGGCAGAGGTATAGGACTCTGAGAAGAATTCATTATATTGAAGACGAAATGCTATTAATACAGAATCCAATGAAAAAACTGAGCTTGTTTCTAATTATCGCTGTAATGGCAACCATAACTTCAAAAACCATGGCACAAAGTGAATTTTCCAGCGGCCTTATCGGCGTTGGAGTGGTCACACAGGACATTGAAAAGTCCCTCGATTTCTACCTCAATGTGATTGGCATGACCAAGGTGGGTGCATTTGATGTGGATGAAGAATTCAGTAAGATCTCCGGACTCACTGGCGGTGTTGCATTCCATGTGGATATTCTGAAATTGCAGGACACTCCCGATGCCAACCAGTGGAAAGTGATGAGCTTCAACAAGGAGGGGTCACACCCCATGCCCACATACATCCAGGACGATACGGGAATGCAATACGTGACTATCATGGTAAACAGCCTGGAACCCTTCCTGAAAAGGATCAAAAAGCACAATGTAAAGCTCCTGGGAGATACACCTGTCCCCCTGGGTGAGAAAGACCATTTCGTACTGGTCCAGGATCCCGACGGTACCATCATCGAATTGATCGGTCCTCTGAAATAGAGATAATTTTGAAACAGTGTGCTATTCTTCGGCTGGCCCAGGGATAGTAACAATCCGTCCGTTCAACGCAACTTTCCAACCCCCTGATGCATCTTAGGAATAACTAATTTTCTAAAACCTGCATCATGAGAAATATATGGATTGCCCTTACCGTACTGTTATTAACCGCTGTCTCCTGTTCTGAACCTGAACTGGGACTGAAAGATGAATGCTTTTCCAATAATTACGCCCTTTCCACCTTAAACGGATCAGGCATTGTTGGAGGAGAAAGAGATCAATACACAGATTTCGGGGAGAATCCGTTTATCAATGCCGCGGAAGATCCCATATCCACCTTTGGCATTGATGCTGACGGAGCTTCGTATGCCAACATGAGGGGTTATGAGAGCGACGGGTACAGAATCCCGGCCGAGGCGGTCCGGGTGGAAGAATTTATCAACTACTTCAATTTCGATTATCCGGAACCAACTTCGGAGAATGTATCCATCAACAGCGAGACGGCTGTTTGTCCGTGGAACAACGAGCACTACCTGCTCCGGATCGGCCTGAAAGGAAAAGGACTGAATGGGGACCGTCCACCGGCCAATTACGTCTTCCTGATCGATGTGTCCGGGTCCATGTCCGGCGAAGATAAGATCGAAGTATTGAAGTCGGGGTTCAAGCGACTTGCAGAGCAACTTTCAGACGAGGATCATGTGGCCATTGTGACCTACTCGGGAAATGTGGATGTAACCCTGCCATCTGCCCGGGGATCCGAAACCGAGAAAATTAAAAATGCCATTGATAAACTGACAGCCGGAGGGAGCACTGCCGGGGGTGCAGCCCTGCAAATGGCCTTTGAGATTGCGAAAGAGAAATATATTGAAGGGGGCAATAACCGGATTATACTGGGTACAGATGGTGATTTCAACGTGGGCGTCTCCTCCACCGATGAACTTATTGAAATGGTTCAGGATTTTCGCGGCCTGGGGATCTACCTGACCATCTGCGGTGTGGGTCACGGCAACCTGAATGAATCCATGATGGAGCAAGTTGCCAACAAGGGGGATGGGAATTATGAGTATATCGATAACGGGGACCAGATCTACAAGGTGTTCGTGCAGGAATACGATAAATTCTTCACTGTGGCCAAAGATGCCAAGATCCAGGTTACATTCGATTCCCTCTTTGTGGATTCATACCGGCTCATCGGTTACGAAAACAGGGTGCTTGCGGATGCTGAATTTGAAAATGATTCGGTAGATGCCGGGGAGATCGGTGCTACCCAGACCATCACCGCACTCTACCAGGTGATTCCAAAAGGCCGGTCATCAGGCAGCTTCGGCTCACTGGAGTTCAGATATAAAAAACCAGGGATGGATCAGAGCAGGTCGCTCGTTCAGAGCCTGGACAACAGCCGGAGCGAATTCCCCGTTTCCACGGAGAACATGCGGTTTGCTGCTTCACTGAGCGGTTTTGGCATGCTGCTGAAAAATTCGGATTACAAAGGGAGTCTCTCCTATGACCAGGTAAGACAGTGGGCCGATGAGGCCCGCTCCTTCGATCCTTATGGATACAGAGAAGAGTATGTCCATCTCATTGATAATGTTAAAAATCTGGATTAGTAGCTATAAACTGGTAGTTTTTCAACTTTTTGCTAACTTCATTGTTTATATCAAAAGATCGATATCCTAAAAGAAATGATATTCAATAAAAAACCAATGAAAATGAAAATTTTAAGACTTTTTTCGGTAATGGCATTTGTGATGGCCATGGTCTCCTGTTCCACGGTGAAAGTGGTTGTCGATATGGACAAAACTGCAGATTTTTCCAAGTATGAAACATACAGTTTTCTTGGCTGGCAGAATGACAGTGATAAGATCCTCAATGATTTTGACAGGAAGCGAATCAGGGATGCATTTATCAGTGAGTTTGAACGACGTGACCTGAAGCCGGTGAAAGAGAACGGCGATATGGAAGTTTCTCTTTTTATTGTGGTGGATCAAAAAACCAGCGTCTCGGCATATACCGACTATTACGGAGGCAGATATGGTGGTTACAACCGCTACAGGGGAGGCTGGGGATACGGCTATGCGAACACTACCTATTCGGAGAATGATTATCTGGAGGGTACACTGGTTATGGATGTCTTCGACGGGAAGACCAAAAACCAGGTGTGGCAGGGTATTTCCACCGGGACCGTAGTAGAAAACCCTGAAAAGCGCGAAAAAACCATTCCGGCCCATATTGCAGCCTTAATGAGGAAGTTCCCTGTTCAACCCAAGTAAGATCAGGATTCAGGCAGATTAATTACGCTTCTTCTTTCCTTTTTTGGCTGACTTTTCAGGTGCTTCTGTCTTCTCCACGTAATAACCCTCGCGTGAGAGTTTGTGGTCGAGATTGGCCAGTCCGTATACCAGCACTGCAGTGGCAGTGGCGGCTTGCTCCTGGTATTCGGGAATGCTTTTGTTATAGAGGTCCCGCTCGGTATGCCAGATCTCGCCATAGTCGAAATTATACCCCTTGGGATCGCCACAATCAAAACCGATGGTGGGCACTCCTTTCACAGCAAAGGGACCGCTGTCGGTACCCCATGCCTTTTCCGGCCTGGGCCTTGGTTTACGCTCCTTCAACTCCAGGGGGAAGTCCGGATTGATCCCTCTGATAATCTCTGCAATCTCTTTGAAATCCTCCATCTGTGCCGCAGATACAGTAAGGCCCGTTGGCACGGTAGGACCCCCGTCGCGGTTCACCATATTAGAGACATTCTCCAAGTCAGCTTCATACCTGGTAACCCAGCTTCCGGAGCCATACAGTCCAAACTCCTCCGGTGGCCACATCATAAGCATCCAGATGACCTCCCATAATCACATACTCATCCGGGAACTCACTTCCGGGAATCACTCCGATCACATTGTGGTACTTCACCGGACCCATTTTGAAATGGTTGCGAATATCAAATTCCAGCTGGAAATAGCGGCGCTCCTCCGCCATCCGGTAGATCAGTTTGTACTGGTGTTCATCCAGCTTGATATCGGGTACCGTGGGAAGGGTCTCAAAGGTCATGTCGTGCAGGTTTTTCCGGTCGTAGAGCACCCTGATGGGTGTTTTGGCCGACTGGACAATCCCCAGGATTCCCGCTTCCACCATCTCCCTGTAAAAAAGTGCCGGCTCATCAACCATCGGTAACAACTCCCGCTGAGGCTTTTTTGTCCCCCGGTTATTCCAATTCTCCCGCCTGATCTGGCTATTAACCTTTTCGGTCTCCGCATTGACCAGCTTGATAGAGTCCCTCAGACGATCGGCCTCTGCCGAAATATCAATGGGCCATCCCTGATTCTCTCCGTCTACAAGTACCCAGGCACCCTTCAGGGCTCCCTTCATCCGTCTGAATTCCGCTTCTGTTCCGGGTTCAATCAGCACATGTCCGCGCTGCACCCCACGGGTTCCTGAGGTATAGGATGGCGTTGCAAAATGGAGTGTCATCCCGTTCTCAGCAATCAATCTGCCGAACCAGGGGCCGCGGTTAAATCCCACCGGCAGCTCCCCCACCTCATCCATCACCACCTCCATGCCCCACTCTTCAAACTTACTGGCTGCCCAGATGGCCGCATTCTCATAAGCATCCGGAGGTAAGGCCTGTTAAAAGCAGGAAGAGATAACGAAATTTCATTTGTAATGGATTTAAGTATAAAAAGAAGTTTCAAATATAGAGGATAAAAGAGAGATTCTATACGTAGCACTGTTTATTCAGCTCGTTTTTCAGTAACTTATGGTGCTTTCAATGGGATAGATCCGATGACTGAAAACAAACCCGGAAGGGCCCATCTGAAAATCGTGATCAGCACTGCTGCCATCATTGCTGCCTTGGTGCTGACAGTTCAGTACATTTCACTGGCCAGGCAGAACCAGGAGCTGAAGACCGACCTGGCAGAGATCAATCACATCAGGTATGGCCTGCTGAATGTGGATGAATGGACCGCCCAGTTATCGACCATCCTGAGTATCAAAATCCTTGAACTCAAATTAACCCCTGAAAACAGGGTAAAAGTGGCTCAGAACCTGGAGAATATTCTCAATCGAATGATTGATGAGATAGAGCTGATGATGATAGAGAGAACTTCTGGCCAGCTCTCCGGAATGAAGAGATGGTTCGCCGGATTTGTCATTAACCTGGATCAATTGCGAGACAGTGTCCCCTCCTATTCCAACCAGCTATTAAGCGAGTTAAACAAGCCTGAGAACATAAAAGTCCTGCAGCAGTTCCTGTCGGAAAAACTGAACGAATTCACCGCCTCCACATACAACCTCGACCAGATGGATCCGCTGCATATGGTGATGGAGAAGCACAGTTGTTTCGACAAGGAGGAGTGCAGGGAGTTGATCCGGGAGAAGATTGGAGTGAAAAACAGGGTGATCAACTTCAGGGTGATCATGGTGTTGCTCCTGGTGAGCGCTGTTTACCTGATCAACCTGGTCAGCAGACAGAAAATCAATCTCTTTCAGGCAACCCTGCTGATCCTTGCCTCCTTCTGCCTGCTGCTGGGGGGGATCACCACCCCTATGATCGACCTGGATGCGAGGATAGACCAGTTGATGATTCAGATAATGGGTGAAGAGATCATCTTCCGGAACAACATTATCTTTTTCCAGAGCAAGAGCATTACCGATGTGGTTCGTATCCTGTTTGAGGAGAGGACGCTACCTATGATCTTTGTGGGAGTCCTGCTATTTACATTCAGTATTATCTTCCCCTCTTTAAAACTGATCAGTTCCCTGCTCTACACCTACGACATCGGCAACCTGAGGGAGAACATGCTTATCCGCTTTTTTGTGATCAAGTCGGGTAAATGGTCCATGGCCGATGTGATGGTAATTGCCATCTATATGTCCTACATCGGTTTCAACGGAATCATTGGCAGTCAGCTCGACCATCTCACACAGACGACCAAACCGGTAGAGATTCTCACCACCAACGGAACGCAGCTACTGTCAGGATTCTACCTCTTCCTCCTCTTCTGCATATCCAGTCTTATACTTTCAGAAACAATTACACGAAAAACATGAAAAAGGAAAACACTCACCTGCTCCTGGCACTGTTAATGCTTCTGCCCTTCTCCATCAACACCCTCAGGGCACAATCTGCCCTGGAGAATATCTCCACCATCAAACAGGGGGTAAAAAGCAAACGGATCAGCAGCTTCGACCGCTCGGGCGGAAATAACGACCGTTTTGAAAACATTGCACCGGGCGAAACACGAACCATCGCCGAAATGGAAGGTGCAGGAACCATAAACCACATCTGGATCACCATCAGTCCGGAGGCCCCCGAACTAAACAGGTCAGATATTATCCTGAGGATCTACTGGGATGGAAACGAATACCCCTCGGTGGAGTCGCCCATTGGCCCATTTTTCGGTCAGGGATGGGACGAAACCTACCCCTGGGCCTCACTACCACTGGCAGCTTCACCGGTAAAAGGAAATGCACTGGTCTCCTACTTTAAAATGCCCTTTGCCAACGGGGCCAGAATAGAGATCGAGAACCAGGCTGATATCAAAATCAGAGCCTTCTATTACTATATCGATTACATCGAACAGGATATACCCACTGAAAACCTAGCCTACTTTCATGCCTGGTACAACCAGCAGGTAACCGAAACACCTCCTGAGGGAGAGAACGAATGGAGCCTGCTGTCGAACGAGGTGGGCCAAAACCCGGTGGGTGAACAAAACTACAAGATCATGGAAACCAAAGGGAAGGGACACTTTGCAGGGGTAAACTATTTTGTTAACTCCCCCACCCCGGTCTGGTATGGAGAAGGAGACGATATGTTCTTTATTGACGGAGCAGAAAAAGCCACCCTTCACGGAACCGGAACGGAGGACTACTTTAACTCATCGTGGTGCCCCAACGAGAAATACCAGCATCCCTACTTCGGTTATGCCCGTACCCCGGACGATATTGGCTGGCTGGGGAGGACCCACTGCTACCGGTTCCATATTGACGACCCCATCCATTTCGACCAATCTCTCCGCTTTACCATTGAACATGGTCACAACAACTACCTCACTCTGGAGATGTCCAGCGTGGCCTACTGGTATCTGGACAAACCCTCAAAACTGGATCCCATTCCCGGGAAAGAA
>DAOWNM010000316.1 GCA_030642565.1 Bacteroidota bacterium
ATCCTGGTCCAGCGACCCCGGTCCGATCCCCGTATGCACCCCATCCTTCAGAAAGACATTCCAGGGAGTTATGTAGTGTTCGGCGGTCATATCAGCCATATTAAGATCCAGATGAAGGACGGTATTCTTTTCACACGCGTTGAAACCTGCATCGGTCAACTCCCCTCCCGGCAGTTGCATCACGGTCACCTGCATGGCATTGGAGGTGTCCCGGCACGCCCCGATCTCTACCATACGATCGTAAAAATAGACCAGTGTTGCAGGATCGGTATAGGGTCCGCTCATATACGCCCGCGTATCGGAGCCGGTAATCGGTACTGCATCGGCCGAACTCTCCCCTTCCAGCCAGCTGCGCCATGTATATACCGGAATGATCCCTACTTCACCACCCGTCAGGGCTACATGTCTTAATGCCCTGGTGTCATCAAAACAGATCGCCTCGGTAGCATCAATGTCATTGGCTGTAATCTCTGAATGTATATCCAGGTGTACCCTGTTGGAGGTATCGATACATTGCCCGCCCGAACCGCTGATCACGATTCGATGGTACCAGCGATCCACATCTGTAGTGAGCTGTTCGGGATCGGTATAGTGCTGAGCTGTTGCACCGGATGAAGGATGGTTCCAGTCGTTCAGACCCGGTTCCATCTCCATTTCTGATACCTCCCAGCGATAGACCCTTGTGGGATCGTTACCTGCTACGGTGGCTCCTCCCCCCGGCAGAGATCCATTGATCGCTTCGGGCATCTCCCACTGACACTTGATATCGTCTATGGGTATCACCACATTATTGGTGATGGAGGGAATCACATTGATCACAATAAAATCGCTGGTATCCTTACAGACCAACTCCAGGCCTCCCGATCCAACCACCCTGCGGTACCAGGTGGTATCGCCGGTCATCACCCCGGGATCGAAACTGGTCATCACATCGTTGGCTCCCCCGCCCGTTGCCGGTATCCAGCTGGTCTGATCGGTACTGGAGATCCAGATATAGCTGTACTGACCTATGTGCCCTTCCCCGGGTGAGGTTCCGGTAAGAGGATCGGGTTGATTCTCCTGACATACTGTCTGGGATGCGGTAATGCTGTTGTTGGTGATATCGGAAACATTCAGTATCTCCACATATGCACTGGTATCCCTGCATGCATTGTCATTGCCCGAAAGAACAACCCTTCGGATATAGGTGGTCTGACTCAATGACGGGGATTGATAGCTCAGGCCTGTTTCGCCAGGTATCAGTGAACCCATCACCTGGGAATCGGTGGAAGTAAGCCACTGGTAGCGGATATCTGCCTGATCTCCATCTGAGGGAACCGGACCGCTGATCTGGTCCGGAGCTGTATTGATACAGATGGTATCAAATGGAGTAATATCATTGCCGGTGAGCGTTTCCAGCACCCTTACACGCTCTTCATTGGAGGTATCGACACAGACCCCCGCATAGGCGATCCGTCGGTAGTCGGTGGAGGTGATCAGACCTCCGGCCTGATAAGTGGGTTCTTCCGTGGCAGCAGTGATATCGGTATAACTGCCTGCACCATCGGGCAAATGCTGCCATTTATAGGTAAAGGTTCCCCCGGTGGGTCCGCCTCCAATGGTGGCGGACGATTCGAAGAGGAGTGGTGCATTTCCGGAACAGACTGTATCACTGGCTGCAATGGTGTTGTCGGTAATTTCAGGATGTACATAGACGTCGATACGAAAGCTGGTATCGGCCAGCCCCAATGAGGTCACAATTCTCCTGTAATATATGGTATCTGAAAGTAATCCGGGATCATAATCTTTCGATGTCGCGCCTACTATGTCATCCCAGAAATTCTGAGTACTTGAGCTATCAATCCACTGGTAAGTATAAGTACCATCGCCTCCTTTCGGTTCGGATGCGATGATGGGATCTGGATCCTGGTCGGAACAGAATGTAAATTCAGAAGGTACCGGGTTAAACAGAAATCCCCTCAAAGGGGCAACCAGATCATCCTTTTGAAAAGGTGGATTAGGTGACTCCAGGGGATCATAATCAGGAACGGATTCAAATACTCCGTTAGTGCCCGTAGAGAATTCAGCAGAAATCAGAGTGGTATCTTTCAACAGCCAGTAGATCCCTCCACCACCTGCACCACCCATACCTGTGGTATCTGTTATTCCGAAGCTGTTGCCTCCATCTCCGCCCACAGCTGAAAGATTGAGCGTGCCCTGATATCCGGCCACATCCAGTATAATACAACCACCTCCTCCACCGCCGGCTCCGGCACCGTTAACAGCGGTCCCTGATACATCTCCTCCATCTGCATAAATCCCGCCGCCATTCCCCATAATGGTATCGGCTACAATCACAACAATTCCGCCCCCATTGCCACCGTCGGTATTTGTGGATAAGGACATTCGCGTCCCGCTTCCACCGCCACCACCAAAAAATATACGGTTGCCCCGGTTAAGTATATTACCGTCTATATAGTAATATCCACTACGGCCCAGGTCAAAACCACCATCTCCGCCCGTTACCGACACCCCCGGACTACAATAAGTGGACTCCTCTCCACCACGTACTCCGGCTGAATAGTTGGAGCCTCCGCCACCACCAGCCTGGCGGCCATTGCCTCCGCCACCACCATTGATATTGGAGGCCTTCCCCCGGTTATAAAGAAACCTGGTATCTGTTATGCCTTCACCCTTGAGACCGGCCCATAATTCTCCATCCGGATAAAAAGGTTCGTAATAGTCTATTGTATCGGTTGATGAACAGCCGGCACTGTAGATAGCATCAGTGCTTCCCAGAGCACCTTTCAATCCGTCCCCGGAGACATCTATATCAGCATCCAGCCTGAGCACCCCATGCACAAAGAGGGCCACCACACCCCCCGTTCCTGTGGCAGGGTTCCATGGATCGGCTTCAAGCAGAGAGCTTACATTAGCATACCGGTAGGAGCGAACCCTGATCAACTGGGCCACCTCACCCACTCCCATGGGCAGAATTTCCGGATTTAATGAGGCATTGAGTACCACCGTATTGCCGATCACCTCTGAGATAATGAAAAAAGCATATTTCCCCGTATTCCGTGGATTCTGAGCATCTTCGCCAGGTAAATATACATTATCTCCGGGCAGGTAGGTACTATCATGACTGGTG
>DAOWNM010000151.1 GCA_030642565.1 Bacteroidota bacterium
ATCGGATGCGGTGCATGCATTACCTCCTGCCCTTACGATGCCCGTTATCCACATCCCGATGGTTATGTGGATAAGTGCACCTTCTGCATCCACAGGGTCAAGAAGGGACTGGAGCCGGCATGTGTGGCCGCCTGTCCTACCAAATGTATGTACTTTGGTGACCTGGACGATCCCAAGAGCCCGGTCTCAGAGATCCTGAAAGTGAGAAAATATAAGACCCTGATCCCCGAGGCGGGGACCGATCCACAACTCTATTTCCTTATCTAGAGAACCATGAGAGAAGAAATCATCGTCAGCGGACGCAACAACCACTTTATAGATCCACACCTGCATATCTGGCACTGGCAGATCCCCCTCTACCTTTTTCTCGGGGGACTGGCAGCTGGGATACTCATTTTTGCAGCTCTCTATACCCTCATGGACAAGGAGAAGGAGTACCCGACAGCCGTAAAAATTGCACCCCATATTGTCCCCTGGGTCCTGGTTGTGGGTCTTCTTGCCCTTCTCCTTGACCTGAAACACAAACTCTTTTTCTGGAGGCTCTATACCACCATCAGACTGGAATCGCCCATGTCCTGGGGAGCCTGGGTATTGATGCTGGTTACCCCACTTTCGTTCATCTGGTCGGCCATTCACATCAAAGCGATCTTTCCTCGATGGGACTGGAAGTTTAAGATCCTGATCGACCTTGAGGCCTTCTTTACCAAACAGAAAAAGGTCATTGCATGGACCCTGTTGATCTCCTCCGTTATCTTGGGAGTCTACACCGGAATCCTCTTTTCAGCCTTTAATGCGAGACCCCTCTGGAACACCTCCATCCTGGGACCACTCTTCCTGGCATCGGGGATATCGGCCGGGGCAGCAACCATTATGCTGATGTCAAAAAATCACCACGAACGAACCATGTTTGCCAAAATTGACATCGGTATCATCGCGGTGGAGCTCTTCCTGATTGTCCATATGTTCATGGGCTTCCTGGCCAGCACACAGGTACAGATCGATGCAGCCGCGCTATTCCTGGGCGGACCTTGGACCGCCCCGTTCTGGATCTTCGTGGTAATCCTCGGAATGATTATCCCGGTCATCCTGGAGGTCCTTGAACTGAAAAAATTTAAAATACCTGTAGTGATACCAGCTGCACTGGTTCTGTTCGGAAGCCTGATGCTCCGGTTTATCATCTCCTACGCGGGCCAGGAGAGCAGGTGGCTCTATTAAGCAACTTAAACAACCATCATAATGAGTGAATCAAGAAAACCAATCAAGAAAACCAGGTACATCAATCCCTACCTTGGAGGTGTTTTGTTGGGGCTGGTCCTGATCGCCGCTAACTTTGTGTCGGGCAGGGGACTGGGTGCCAGTGGTGCTGCCAAAAGTGCTGTTGTGGCCACTGTCAATACCGTTGCGCCTGGACATGCAGAAAATGCACAGTTTTTCAGGGAGTACAATGCATCGCACCCCCAGGGGCCCATGAAGGCGTGGCTGGTGTTCCAGATGCTGGGAGTTATTGTGGGTGCCTTTCTCTCGGGTGCCATCTTCAACCGGCTGAAGTTCAAAGTGGAACACTCCCCGAAAATCACCTCCAAACGCCGGATCATCTTTGCCGTTATTGGCGGAATTCTCTTTGGATTCGGATCGCAGCTGGGCCGTGGATGCACCAGTGGCTCAGCACTCAGCGGTATGGGCGTACTTTCCCTGGGGGGCTTTATCTCCATGGCATTTATTTTCGGAACCGCGTTTGCATTGGCCTGGTTCTTCAGGAAAAACTGGATTTAACCTTATTATTTCAAGATCATGGGACCATTAATTATAAACGACATCATATCTCAAAATACCAACTTTTTCCTGGCTTTCATTATCGGAATCGGATTTGGATTTGTCCTGGAAAGCAGCGGCTTCTCCTCCAGCCGCAAACTGGCCGGGATGTTTTACGGTTACGACACCGTGGTATTGAAGGTTTTCTTTACTGCTGCCCTTGTAGCTATGGTAGGACTACTTTTCATGAGCCTCTTTAACTGGATCGACCTCGATATGGTCTATATAAACCCCACCTACCTCTGGTCGACCATCATAGGTGGTGCTATTATGGGTGCCGGTTTTATTACCGGTGGGTTCTGCCCGGGAACCAGCTTCTGTGCTGCCTCTATTGGAAAAATTGATGCCATATTCTTTATCGGCGGAATGTTCCTGGGTATTGTTATTTTTGCCGAGGCCTACCCGCTGCTGGAGCCACTCTACAAAGGATCATTCAAAGGAACCCCCACCCTGCCCCAGGCATTGGGCCTGAAAGACGGAGTAGTCGTGCTGGGGATCATCATTGTGGCTCTGGGCATGTTTTGGGTTGGCGAATGGGCCGAAAAGAAGTTCCCCCGGGAGGAGTATTAACCAACCCGATAGGCCGACAATAAACAAAAAAGGAATTTGCCCGTTTATACATTGAAGCATTTAACACAGAAAACATAGTACAATGAAACCAAGATTATATTTAGCCCTGATTATCATCCCCCTGGGACTGATCCTGGCCGCCGTTCCGGCCAATACCACTCATCCTTATAAACTTTCTCCCCAGGACCTGCTGGAACATGTAAACAGCGGAATGCAGTACTTTTCGCCCGACGAGGTAGCCCATATGCTGGTTAGTAAGGATCCATCACTGGTGCTTATCGATGTACGTAGCGAGGATGAGTATGAGAAGTTTCATCTGCCTGGCGCCATCAATATCCCCCTCTCCTCGATGTTGGAAGATCAATGGAAGGATTATATCAACCAGGACCTGCGTTACAATGTATTTTACTCAAATGGTACGGTAAATTCCAACCAGGCCTGGATGCTCACCCGTCAGTTGGGATACCAGAACAATTATGTGCTTCAGGGGGGGCTTAACTACTGGGTAGAGACCATTATCAACCCCACTGCCCCACCATCGACCAGTCCGGACGAAGAGATCGCCAAATATGACTTCCGCAAAGGCGCCGGACAGGCCCTGGGCGGTGGCGCCGTGGTGGAGAGCAGCACTCAGCCAGCCCCTGCACTTCCAAAAATTGCCCCCCGTCCCAAAAAGAAGCGGGTAGAGGGAGGGTGTTAGCCCACCTCTTATTATCTGGCAACGCTCAGCCATTCATACCCGAGTGCCTGTAATGAATGCTACAGGGAAAAGAAGATCATCCAAGCAAGATGTCTGCATCAATATCCAGTTTTTGATGCATAAGCCTGGCGACCTTTAAGGTGGGTTCCGATTTACCGTTCATGTATTCGCTGATTCGTGGCGGACTCACCCCCAACAGCTCTGCCAGCGCCTTCTGGCTAAGGTTCATTTCGGCCATGCGTTCCTGAACCATCTCAATAAGAGTAGGTGGTTCTATGGGGTAATGCTTCTCTTCGTAATCGGCCACCATCTCTGATATCAGATCCAGTTCGATTAAAAAGCGGTCGGTCATCGGAGTATCATTGTCTACGACTTTTAAAAGCTCTTCAATTCTTTCAATGATCGCCTCGTACTGAATTTCATTCTTTATCTCTGCCATATCATTTAAATCTCTTTGCAATTGGTTTTGTCATAGTCCGCATGAGTTCCAATGTACCTGATATAAGCCTTCTGAGGTCCGAATAAAATCAGAGCAACCACTCTGTATTTATTGCCTCTAATATTGAATACAAACCTCTTGTTTCCAATATAGTCCACACCGGGAAATGCCCTTTTCAATTCATGTATATTGCCCGGCTTCTTTCTGGCCAATCTTCTGTACCAGGATCTAAGGGCTACGCTACAATCAGGATGCACCTTAATAAATTCTCGTATGGAACTGTATGATATCACACACATATCTAATTATCTTACAATTTTAGTAATTTTCTTCCATTTTTCAAAACTAACCCGACCACCCCTCCCGGTCCAGATTACGGTAATTAACCGCTTCAGCCAGATGGGAGGGGTGGATTCTTTCTGACCCTTCCAGGTCGGCAATGGTGCGCGCCACTTTCAGGATCCTGTCATAGGCCCTGGCAGAAAAGCCAAGTCTCTCCATGGCCAACCTGATCATGGAAGCGCCTGCCCTGTCCAGTGCACAATAGCGGTTCCTGAGGGCGGTTCCCATACAGGCGTTGCACGATACGTGACCGGCTCCCTCAAACCTTTCATATTGAATCTCCCTGACCCGGATGACTTGCTCCCGCATGGCTGCACTTCCCTCGGCATGCTCCTTTTGAGATAATTGTCTGAATGAGACCGGAACCACTTCCAGATGCATATCGATCCGGTCAAGCAACGGACCCGATATCCTGGAGAGGTACTGTTTGATTATGCCCGGACCACAGTTGCACTCCTTTTCCGGATGATTATAATAACCGCACGGACAGGGATTCATGGCTGCCACCAGCATAAAATCCGAAGGGTAGACCACCCTGTATGCTGCCCTGCTGATATGGATCTCCCGATCCTCCAGCGGCTGACGCATCACCTCCAGAACCCCTCGCTTAAATTCGGGAAGTTCATCCAGGAACAACACTCCGTTATGGGCCAGCGAGATCTCCCCGGGCTGTGGCGAACTCCCTCCCCCGATCATGGCAATATTTGAGCTGGAGTGGTGGGGCATTCTAAAGGGCCTTGTACTGATCAGACCGCTTTCACTGCTCACCCTGCCCGACACTGAATAGATACGGGTGGTTTGGATGGACTCTTCCAGCGACATGGGTGGCATAATGGTGGGGAGCCGGCGTGCCATCATGCTCTTACCCGATCCGGGCGACCCCACCAGGATCAGGTTGTGCGATCCTGCCGCTGCAATCAGCATGGCACGCTTGACTGCAGTCTGGCCCTTCACTTCTGAAAAATCGACCTGATACCCACTGGCCCCTTTCTGCGATATTGCCTTCCTCTCCTCTCCCGGGGGTTCTGCCGGCATGCCATTCAGAAAAGAGACTACACCGGTCAGGTCTGAAACAGCCACCACCTCAACTCCATCCACCACTGAAGCCTCAGCTTCATTATCCTCGGGAACGATTACCCCTTTAAATTGCTCATCCCTGGCCAGCAGCACCATGGGAGCACCCCTTTTACCGGCACCACGCTTCCATCCAGTGACAGTTCGCCCAGAATCAGGTAATCGGCCAGCCGGTTATCACTCACCTGCCTGGTTGCTGCCAGGATCCCGACGGCCAGGGGAAGATCAAAGTGGGTTCCCTCTTTCCGGATATCGGCAGGCGCCAGGTTGATTACCACCCTGAAACGGGGCCATTCAAAACCATTATTAGTGAGTGCCGATTCGATGCGTTGCTGACTCTCCCTGATGGCATTGTCGGCCAATCCCACAATAAAAAACCTGATCCCCTGGGTAACATGAACCTCAATGGAGATTTTAATGGCACTGATTCCCTGAACTGAACTACTAAAGGTTTTGATTAACATATGCTTCTCTTTAGGTTACTGGTTTATGGTTTCAGGGCAACCCTGATCATTCTTTTACCCCAAAATTTTCTTCACAGAGGGAACGGCCTTTCAAAAAACGTAACTTGCTTTTCATACTCTGCAGGTATTTACTGTGTTGATAATCATGCAAATAAGCTTCCTCCTTAAATCTTTTTACTGTTTTTTTAGTTGTTCTACTGCATTTATAGTTGCTTTACGTAATTATAAGTTATATATTTGTCTCAACCAATCTGTCCGTGACATGACAAAACGACTTACAAAAGCTGAAGAGGAGATCATGCTGGTCCTCTGGAAACTCGGGGAGGCCACCATCAGAGAGGTAATGAATGAGCTCTCAGAACCCAACACCCCATATACCACGGTATCCACTGTTGTACGCGTGCTGGAGAAAAAAGAGTTTGTGGGCCACAAAGCAGTAGGAACCACTTACCTCTATCACCCCCAGGTACCGAAAAAGGAGTACCTGAGAGGCTATCTTTCAGGGATCGTCTCCAACTACTTTGATGGATCATTCACCAGGCTTGCCACTTTTTTCGCCAGAGAAAACGACCTGAATATGAGTGAACTGCAAGAGATCATTGCCGATATCGAGTCCGAACTAAAAGACGCTGACCATCATGAATGATCTGTTCCTGTACCTCGCAAAGGTTTCGGCCGGACTGGCCATTGTGTTCCTGCCCTACTACTTCCTGTTCCGAAACGACTCTAACCTGGTTATCAAACGATTCTACCTGCTTGCAGGAGTGGTAGCCGCATGGATATTTCCATTTATCACCTTCCGCAAACTGCCACTGGCGGTGGATCTTACACCTACGGTTTTTATTGACCTGGATGAACCCGCCACCCTGCCTGTTCTGCTCGATAATGCGGGTACAGAAACCGGACTGACCATCAACTGGCTGCAGGTTGTAATCTTTGTTTACCTGGCCGGGCTCACCTTTATGTTCCTTAAGAACCTGTTTATTATAGTAAAATGGAACTTCACATGGCTCCGTACCCACGATAAAGAGGGTGTGGCATATACCAAAAATGACCAGGTCTTCACCCTTTTTACCAGGATCTTTGTCCCCGGTTCATTACGGGAAAAGGAGGATCTTGACAGTGTACTCCTCCATGAAAAAGCACATATCCGACAGCTTCATTTTATCGACCTGATAATCATGGAGCTTACCCTGCTGCTTACATGGTTCAATCCTTTCTCATGGCTTATTTCCAGGATGATTAAAGAGAACCACGAGTACCTGGCCGACAGGCA
>DAOWNM010000039.1 GCA_030642565.1 Bacteroidota bacterium
CCTGTTGGCCAAGTACAAGAGAGTTACCGGGAGTAAAATCAAGGTGATCTGTCAGGTGCATCCCGATATGAAGAACAAGGACTATTTCGTGAATATCGATAAGGCCATAGATTACGGGGTCGATATCGTCCAGATCCAGGGGAACCAGGTGGACTGGCTGGTAAGGGACAACCAGATTGATGTGGTGGAGAAGATGCTGGATCATATCAGGAAGCAGGGTTATACAGCAGGTCTGGCTGCACATACCGTTGATGCACTGATCGCCTGTGATACCTATGGGATTGTTCCGGACTACTACATGAAGGCGATGCACCACGACAACTACTGGTCGGCTCACCCCAGGGAGAACCGTGTGCCTTTCGAGGTGGATGGGAAGAAGTATCTGGACCATAACAAGTTTCACGACAACTGTTTCTGTCTCTTCCCCGACCGCACTGCCGAATTTGTGGAGCGGGCCACCGTTCCGGTGATGGGCTTCAAAGTACTTGCAGCAGGTGCTATCGAACCGGCAGATGGATTCAACTGGGCCTTTAAAAACGGCGCCGATTTTATCTGTGTGGGCATGTTCGACTTCCAGGTGGTGGAAGATGTAAACACCACTATCGATGTCCTCAATAATCTCCAGGATCGCACCCGGGAGTGGTACGGATAATTTAAAAAATCCATAACTATGAGAAAAAGGATATTGCTTTTGATTGCCATGATTGCCATTTTTCCTTATGGATTTTCTCAGAACTGGGAACTGGTGTGGTCCGATGAATTTGACGGGGATGTTCTGGACACCGTGAAATGGTCGTACCAGACAGGCACCGGTGCTGAATATGGACTTACCGATTGGGGCAACGCTGAACTGCAATATTACCGGGAGCAGAACATAACTGTTAGCGACGGCATGCTGCATGTGATCGCAAAGCAGGAGTCTTACGGGGGAAAAGGTTATACATCGGGCAGGGTCCGCACCGTTGAAAAGGGAGACTGGACCTATGGCCGGATCGAGTTCCGGGCCAAATTGCCCAGGGGTAAAGGGTTCTGGTCCGCGATCTGGATGCTCTCTACGGATGAAGAATATGGGGGCTGGGCCGCCAGTGGGGAGATCGACATGATGGAAAATGTGGGTCATGAACCCAGCACAGTTCATGGTACGCTTCATTTTGGTGCAGCATGGCCCGATAACAAGAGTAAAGGGGCCGCTTATGAGACCACCGGCTGGCCCTTCTGGAAAGAGTTTTATGATTATGCCCTGGAGTGGGAAGAGGGAGAGATGCGCTGGTATGTGAACGACCAGTTGTACCAGACCCAGGGAGCAGGTGATTGGTATACAGCGGGAGAACCTTTTCCTGCGCCGTTTGACAAGCGTTTTCATCTGCTGATCAACCTGGCGGTGGGAGGTCACTGGCCCGGGGACCCAAATGCGGAAACGGAATTTCCTCAGGAATTGGTGGTCGACTATATAAGGGTCTATGAAGACCAATCCAACGGAGTTGATGTGGAGCCTCTCTCCATAAGTTTGGAGCAGAATCACCCCAATCCTTTTGGTGATAGTTCCATCATCACATTTTCACTTTCGGCAGAGAAATATGTTTTGCTGGAGGTGTATGATGCCATGGGCAGGAAAGTTCAAACCCTTGCAGACACGCATTACGGAGCAGGATCACATCATGTGGGTGTGGAGGCCGGGCAGCTTGAGCCCGGACTCTATTCATACCGCTTGCAGGCGGGAAGCAGTTCGGCCATCCGGCAAATGGTTATTCTTTGATGGACTCCCTAACCAGATAGATCACCGACCTGTAATCGATGCCGCTGTTTCGTGAGAGACCGATCTCACAGGTGCGGCTGTTGGAGTAGCCTGCCGAAAGCCGGTCCACCTGGAGCTTCAGGTTCCGGAGCGCCCAGGTATTGATTTCCGGATGGGTGAAACCCTTATCCCCTGCAAATCCGCAACAACCTACCTCTTCGGGGAAGACCGGGTTCTCTGTGCATGCCCTGGCCACGGTCATAAATTTCTCCTCCAAACCCATTTTGGTACTGGTACAGGTCACATGGAAGGCGAGGGGTTCATCTGTTTTTTCCAGCTCCAGTCTCTCCAAAAGGTGATCGTGGATAAACTCCACCGGTTCGTATAGGTCCAGCTTGTCGGTCATCACCCTTTTCATGCGGTGGGTGCATGGACTGGTATCGCAGAGAACGGGATACGCTCCATCGTTGCTGGCTATTAGCAGCGCTTCCTCCAATTCACTGGATTTGGCATCGGCAATATCAAAAAATCCCTTGCTCTCCCAGGGGGTTCCGCAACATAGGCTGTTCATTTTTTTTGGGTAGATAACTTCGTAACCCGCTTTTTCCAGTACCTCCACAGTTACCTCCACCAGTGGTTTTTTCTCACTCTCTTTAACAGCTGTTCCCATACTCTGGTTGATGCAGCTGGGGAAGTATACCACCTTCATCTTTCCGGTATCTCTCTTTCGTTCCGGGGCTGCCAGGGCACTCTTCCTTACCGGGCGGGGCATATGGTGATCCCAGATCCAGATCTTCTTAAAGGGAACGATCCTGTTTACCACAGTCATGAATCCCAGTCCGAATCTGATAAAGAAGTGGATCACCGGGAAGTGGTTTCCGATCCAGGTGGCGATGGGGTTGCCAGGTCTTCTACGGGCATTGTTGCGTGCACGGAGGTGTTTGACCAATACACCGGTATCGATAGATAGGGGACAGGTCACAGCACAGAGTCCATCTCCGGCACAGGATCCCTCTCCCTGGTAACCAAACGATTTGGTAAGATTCCGGAGCTGTTGCATATCGTCTCCGGAACGGCTCAGGCTCTCAATTTCACGCTGAACCACAATTCGCTGGCGAGCCGAAAGGGTGAGACCATTGGTCAGGCAGTTGATCTCGCAAAAGCCACATTCAATGCACTGGTCCACCGTCTCATCGACTACCGGCATCGGTTTGAAATGTTTCAGATGCAGCTCCGGGTCCTCCGAGATGATCACATCGGGATTAAGGATACCCATGGGATCAAAGGCCTTTTTGATCTCCTTCATATATCCGTAAATCTCTTCACCCCATTCATAGGCGACAAAGGGTGCCATATTGAGTCCCGTGCCATGCTCGGCCTTCAGCGATCCGTCATATTTGTCCACAATCAGCCGGGTGAGCTGAAAGATCATATTTTCGTATTGTTTCAGCTCATCACTGTTATGGAAGTCCTGGGCAAATATAAAGTGGAGGTTCCCATCCAGTACATGGCCATAGATCACTGCATCTTCATAACCCAGCCTGTCCAGCATGGTTCGAATATCAATCACAGCAGCAGTCAGGTGTTCTGCACCTACAGCCACATCTTCAATAATCACACTGGTTCCCGGCTTTCGCATTCCACCCACAGAAGGGAACACTCCCTTGCGTACATTCCAGTAGTCTGTAATCTCCTTCAGATCGGATGTGACTTCAAAATCACGTACCAGTTCAAATCCCGAGAGTGCCTTTTCGGTCCTTTCGATCAGGGCATCCAGCCCCTTCCGGCTCTCCTCCTCCAGGTCGATCAGCAGGGCAGTTACCCCATTATCGAGCGATTTGATATAGCCGGGAATTCCTGCATCGTTCTCCACCGAACGGAGCGCCTCACGGTCCATGATCTCGATGGCAGATAACTTTGCTTTCCTTAGAAACGGAACGGCATTGCAGGCCGATTCCAGGTTCATAAAATAGATCAGTGAGGAGGCCCTGAAAGGTTTGACAGGGATGGTGGTAAAAGTGACCTCGGAGACAAACCCGAGGGTCCCCTCCGATCCCACCATCAGGTGGAGGATGATATCCACCGGGTCGCTATAATCGAGAAATGAGTTCATTCCATATCCCGTGGTATTTTTGATGCTGTACTTTTTCCTGATCTTTTCGACCAACAGGGGTTTGGAACGGATCTCATCCCCGATCCGTCTGATGGTCGAAACCAGTTCTGCCCTGGTTTTCAGAAATGCTTTACAGCTCTCCTGGCTGGCTGTATTCAGCAATGTTCCATCGGCTAAGACAATCCGTGCAGATTGAATGGTGGCGTAGCTGTTGGCATGGATCCCACAACTCATCCCACTGGCATTGTTGGCGATGATTCCGCCCACCATGGCCGAGTCGATGGAGGCAGGATCGGGCCCAAATTTCATCCCGGTGGGTGCAAGGAGCTGGTTCAGCCTGGTACCGGTGATGCCCGGCTCTGCTTTGATCAGGCGGCCCTCTTCAAGTATCTGAAATCCACTCCAGTGATCGCCCCTGGCCTGAAGCAGCACCGAATCGGAGATGGACTGTCCCGAAAGGCTTGTTCCGGCAGCACGGAAGGTGACCGGGGTGCCTGATTCATGGAGGATCCTCAACGCATCAATAACCTGTTTTTCCTGTTGTGGTTTGAGTACAATCTTTGGTATCTTGCGGTAACAACCTGCATCGGCCGCTGTTGCGATCAGTGTCAGATCATCGGTGTGAACCTGCTCTTTGCCAATGGCGCCGGATAGTTTTTTTTGGAGGGAAGTCATCAGATTGAAGGCATCTATAATTTGTATGACGTATGATACTTTGTAAAGTTAAATATTATCTTTGTAATTCAAATTTAGGCGCTATGAAACGGTACCTGACTCACCGGAACCTGGCTTGTATATCCCTCCTGTTTATCTTGCTCCAGGTAGCTCCATCACAGGTAAAAACAGGTATTGAAGTTATTGCTGACCGGGAGTTTGATTTGCTTCAGGGAAAAAGAGTCGGACTGGTAACCAACCCCACCGGTGTGGATGGATCGCTTCGCTCCACCATCGATATCCTGCATACCCATGTGAACCTGACTGCCCTGTTTGGCCCCGAACATGGAGTACGTGGTAATTTTTCGGCCGGCGATCATGTGGGGGACCAGGTGGATGCCCAAACCGGCATACCTGTATACTCGTTATATGGAAAGAGCAGAAAACCCAACAGGGAGTCGCTTGAGAATGTGGATGTGATTGTATACGATATCCAGGACATCGGGGTGCGCTCATATACCTATATCAGCACCATGGGGCTGGTGATGGAAGCTGCCGCGGAGTTGAACAAGGAGGTGGTTATACTCGATCGGCCCAATCCGCTGGGAGGAGTCAGGGTGGAGGGACCGCTGGTGGAGGATGGTTTTCACTCTTTTGTGAGCCAGTATAGCATCCCCTATGTTTACGGGCTCACCTGCGGAGAGCTGGCGTTGATGTTGAATGGAGAGGCGATGCTGGAGGGTGGCAAACAGTGTAAGCTCAAGGTGGTGCCCATGGAGGGATGGCACCGGGAGATGGCCTTTGGAGCAACCGGACTGCCCTGGGTGCCGACCTCACCCCATATTCCTGATTACCACACTGCATATTTCTATCCCGCCACCGGGATTATTGGAGAACTGGATCCCAATATGATAGGGATCGGGTATACACTTCCGTTCCAGGTGCTGGTTACCGAAAATATCGATGCAGCACAACTGGCCAATGCAATGAATGCCCTGCAGATCGAAGGGGTTGTGTTTCGTCCCATCTGGTTCAAGCCCTATTATATGGCCAAAAAGGGAACGCCCCTCCAGGGGGTGCAGATTCATCTGAACGATCCTTTGAGGGCACCACTCACAACCATACAATTCTGGTTTCTCCAGGAGGCCCGCAAGCTTGATCCGGCCTTTGATCCGTTTGAGGGAAAAGAGGACCGGTACAGGATGTTCGATATGGTTTGCGGGTCGGATCACCTGCGCACCTCCATAATGACCAATTTTAATTTCAGCGAGTTGCTGGAGTTCTGGAACCGGGATGCAGACCGGTTCAGGGAGCACTCCGTTAAATATTACCTCTATAAATAGGATCACAGATGCAAAGATTTCTGACGTATTGTACCCTGATTTTTCTGAATACACTTTTCCTTACCTGGCTTCCAGCCCAGGAGCCTGCAGTTATAACCGATTCGATGGTATTGGCACTGGTGCGGCACCATGCCGATTCACTGCTGAATAGTGAGTGGTTTGAGGAAGTCACGGGTTACCAGAAAAATGATTCCACTATTATTTCGTCGGTGGTGTTTTTGAAGAAACCAAACAGGATCAGGGTGTATGCCGATAAACAGCTGGCCTATGCCCCGTTCAGGGAGGCTACCATTGATTCGCTTCTGTCGGGAATTGGATCGGACCTGGGGGAACCTTATAATAGATACAGGATTGAACTCTTTACAGGCAGAGAGAATATCCGAACTCTGGTGCCCAACCACTACCGCAGTTCTGCCGGGACGGTGGACAAGAGACGGTCCCCCGGCAAGTTGAAACGAAAAGCACCTCCGCTTGTCAGAAATCTCTCCAGGCCATACCTGACCGGTTCAGTACTCTATAACATCAACATTGCATTGTGGCACAGCCACGGCTGGTATTACGAATCCAAATTAAACAGGTGGGAGTGGCAGAGAGCCAGGATCTTTCAAACGGTGGAAGATATCTATCCGCTTTCGTACACCATGCCGTTCCTTGTCCCCATGCTGGAGAATGCCGGTGCAAATGTTTTTGTTCCGCGCGAACGCGACTGGCAGGTGAATGAAATTGTTGTGGATAACAATGGCAGCTCCGGGAGGAGCCTCTATGTTTCCCCGGAGTATTTGAAGGAGAGTGAATCGGGCAGCGGTTTCGCCTTAGGACATCCGCCTTATGTGGATGAAAATCCATTCAGGCTGGGATCCTATCAGACCATGATATCTGACCGGAAAGCGACCGGTTCCATCCAGTGGATTCCGGAGATTCCCGAAACCGGCGAATATGCCGTCTATGTCTCATTTCAGGCCTCTTCCGAAAACGTAAATGATGCCCTTTACAGGGTGCACCATATGGGTGGAGTAACTGAGTTTACCATCAATCAGCAGATGGGTGGAGGTACCTGGGTCTACCTGGGAAAATTCAGTTTCACCAAAGGGATCGATACGGAGAGTGGCAGGGTGGTATTGAGTAACCGGGGTGCCAGGCGTGGAAAGATGATTACAGCCGATGCGGTTAAATTTGGAGGGGGAGTGGGGAACATTGCCAGGAACGGATTTACCAGTCAACGTCCCCGGTACCAGGAGGGTGCCAGATACTACCTGCAGTATGCCGGCATGCCCGATACCCTGGTCTGGAAACTGAATGATTCCAACGACTATAACGATGATTATCAGTCACGGGGCGAATGGGTTAACTACCTGGTGGGAGCTCCATCGGGTCCCACTGCCAATCGCAAGGCCAAAGGACTGGGTATCCCGGTGGACCTCTCTTTTGCCTTTCATACCGATGCCGGGATCACCAACAATGATACCGTGATTGGTACACTGGGAATCTACAGCACCACTTACGATCGGGGTTATTTTCCGGGGGGATTGTCCAAATTGGCTTCCCGCGATCTTACCGACCTTGTACAGTCGCAGATCGTGGAAGATCTAAGGGCATCATTCGATCCGGCATGGATCCGGCGGGGAATGTGGGACAAGGGGTACAGTGAGGCATTTCGCCCCAATGTGCCCACCATGTTGCTGGAACTCTTCTCTCACCAGAACTTTATCGATATGCGTTTTGGCCAGGAACCTATGTTCCGGTTTCATGTGAGCCGTGCCATCTATAAGGGAATGTTGAAGTTCCTGGATACCCAGTACGGCACCGGTTATATTGTACAACCACTTCCGGTGGACCATTTTCAATCCGGGATTGGCCAGGATGGGAATGTGGAGCTGAACTGGAAACCGGTAAGCGATTTCCTGGAACCCACGGCAGAAGCCGAAAGCTACATGGTCTACACCCGCATCAACGGGGGTGGATTTGATAACGGTACCCCGGTGGCCACCACCCGGTTTGTGCCGGATAACATTCAGACCGATTCTATATACTCCTTTAAGGTGACGGCGGTGAACAGGGGTGGTGAAAGTTTCCCTTCGGAGGTGCTCTCTGTCTGCTCTGCCAGCGATTCAAAAGGAACAGTGGCCATTATCAATGCTTTTGACCGTACCAGCGGTCCGGCCTGGTTCAATGATGAGCAGCATGCCGGATTTATGAATATGGTGGACCAGGGGGTTCCCTATGTTGTGGACCTCCATACGGTGGGGGATCAGTACGATTATGCTAAGAATTCTCCCTGGCTGGATGATGATTCGCCCGGACATGGTGCCTCCTATGCCGACCTGGAAACAGACGTGATTCCCGGAAACAACTTTGATTTCAGCTATGTACACGGGCTCTCCATTCGAGATGCAGGATACTCATTTGTCTCTGTCAGCGATGAATCGGTCATAGATGATTCGCCGGAACTTTCGCCTTACTGCCTGGTGGATTACCTGGCCGGGGAGGAGAGGTCAACCTATATGCCAAAAAATGATTCGGTCTGTCACTACCAGGTGTGGCCCGACAGCATGTTGAATGTGCTGGAGAAATATTTACGAAATGGAGGAAGGCTTTTTGTTACCGGGGCGCATATTGCCTCCGACAGCCATTTTCAACAGCAGGATTCAGTGGTGGGTTCACTGTTGAAATTCAAATGGAGAACCAGCAATGCATCCCGCCTGGGTCAGTTTTACAGTATGGACCCTGAATTTGCAGGGATGTCTGATCAGTTCCGGTTCAATACGGTCATCGATCCCTTTCTCTATACGGTGGAGGGTGCTGATGCCCTGGAGCCTGTCGATTCCACTGCCATCACCCTGCTGAGGTATGCAGAGAACAATATGAGTGCGGGCGTGGCCTTCAGGGGTGAGTATGGTGTTGTTGCAATGGGATTCCCTTTTGAGACCATTGTGGACCGGGAGATGAGAGATATCATTATGAAAAAAACATTAACCTATCTATTGGAACAGAAAAATGATGAATAAGATTAATTGTTTTATTTCGTACAGCACGCCCGGAGTGTGGGATGAGACCCTGCTGGAACTCAATGCCAGCAGCCTTGTAAACAGGGTCTACCTTTTTGGAAGGGAGCAGCCTGGAGCAGTTGCAGAGGGGTGTGGATTTATTAAGACCGATGGCAGGATCAGTACCGATACCATCAGGAAGATCGCTGATCACTCCAATGGCGCAGGTTATGCCATGGTGATTACCAGTGAATCGAAGATTCATTTTGGACTGCTGGCCCTGGAGCGGTTTATGGAGGTTGCCTCCGGGACCGGTGTGGGGATGGTCTATTCCGACTATTTTGATATGGTGGAGGGCAAGCTCTCCGGTCACCCCGTAATTGATTACCAGGTGGGAAGTCTCAGGGATGACTTTGAATTTGGCCCGGTGCTTTTTTTCAATAGCCATGCGTTGATGCATGCGGCAGGAGCGATCAGGGAGTCGCTTGAGTTTGCCGGAATGTACCAGTTGCGCCTGAAGGTGAGCCAGGAAGGAGTACCTGTAAGGATCCCCGAATACCTCTATACCGTTGAGCCTGTCGACACCAGGATTTCAGGGAAAAAGATGTTTGACTACGTCGATCCGAAAAACAGGGAGGTGCAGGTAGAGATGGAAAAGGCTGTGACAGTACATCTGAAGGAGATCGGAGGATACCTGGAGCCTCAATTCGATTCCATCAGCTTTGATGAGGGTGAGTTTCCGGTGGAAGCATCTGTGATTATCCCCGTACTGAACCGGGAGAAGACCGTGGCCGATGCCATTGACTCGGTGATGCTCCAGGAGACCGGTTTTGATTTTAACCTGATTCTGGTGGACAATCACTCCACCGACAGGACCACCTCCATTGTAAAGGAGCTGGCAGAAAAATATACCAACCTGATCCATGTGATCCCGGAGCGCCGCGATTTGGGAATCGGGGGGTGCTGGAACGTGGGGGTCCACCATCCGCAGTGTGGCAAGTTTGCCGTTCAGCTCGATAGCGACGACCTCTATAAAGAGAAGGATACCCTGAAGCAAATTGTTGTGGCTTTTTATGAGCAGCAGTGTGCCATGGTGGTGGGTGCTTACCAGATGACCAACTTTAAATTGGAGGAGATTCCCCCGGGAGTGGTCGATCATAAAGAGTGGACCCCGGAAAATGGAAGGAATAATGCCTTGCGCATCAATGGGCTGGGTGCACCCAGGGCTTTTTACACCCCGGTACTGAGAAAGATCAATGTTCCCAATGTGAGCTATGGCGAAGATTATGGGGTGGGACTGGCCATCAGCAGGCACTACCAGATCGGGAGGATATACAATCCTCTCTATCTCTGTCGCCGATGGGAGGACAATTCAGATGCTTCGCTCACTGTTGAAGCGCAAAACAGGCACAACACTTACAAGGACCGCCTGAGGAGCTTCGAGCTGATTGCGAGGATCAAACTGAACAGAGAGAGAGGATGACCTTACAGGAGAGAGCAGATGTCCTGTTTGAGGATCAGAAAACCAGCTGGCCCCTGTTGGGAGCCAACTGGGAGAAGCTCGACGGGGCGCAGTTAAAGCAATTCGATTTTGATGGTTTTACCATCCGGGTACAATGTAATCCAAAGCGTATTGTTTCATCGGCAGCCAAGGTGGACAAGGTGTCGATCGAAAACAGGAGCTGTTTCCTCTGCAGAGAGAACCGTCCCCCCGAGGAGAAAAATGTATGGTTTGGAGACGATTATGAGATTCTGTGCAATCCATTTCCCATTTTCAGGGAGCATTTTACCATCGCCAAAGCGGACCATACCCCTCAGGTGATTGAACCGGAGTTCGGACGGTTCCTGGAGCTGAGCAGGGCACTGCCCGATCTGGCTCTCTTTTATAATGCGTCCAACTGCGGGGCCTCGGCACCCGACCATATGCATTTCCAGGCGGGCAGCAGGGGTTTTATGCCCATTGAAGAGGAGATTTCATCCCTGAAAGGTCAGTATGGGCAGGTGCTTCTGGAGCATTCCGCGATCACGGTAACTGCTGTGGCAGACGGATTGCGGAGATTTTATATTGTGGAGTCGGATTCAAAAGAACGGCTGGAGAAATTAGGTATGGGAGCATTCCGGTTTTTACGTGAGCTGCAGCGTGGTGAAGAACCGATGATCAATATGCTCTCCTGGTACAGGGAAGGATGGCAGGTGCTCCTGTTTCCGCGCGACAAACACCGCCCGTGGCAATATTTTGAGGAGGGGAAGAGAAATATTCTGTTGAGCCCGGCCTCCGTGGATATGGGTGGTGCGCTGATCACCCCGCTTGAAAAGGACTTTCAGAAGATCAACAGGGAGGATATTGAAGATATCTTCTCCCAGGTCACTTTTTCAGCTGAACATTTTGATCGCATGAATGAATATATAAAACGTAAACTGGAAATGTATGACCAATAAGAACGTTCCGGAGATTGAAGTGGGAATATTAAAGTCGGGAAAAATCCGTTTCAGTCTGGATGGAAACTTCCGGATCAACCGGACCGGCTCGCTTCTGCAGGGAGAGACAGAGGCAGTTATTACCGGCAGTACCATTTCGATCCACTTCGATAAGACCCGGATCACTCTGGAAGAACCAGTGATTTTTGAACCGGTAGATCAGACAGTTGACCGGTTCAGACTTCGGGATGTGGTGATAGGCATCGGGTTTCACTGGGAGCAGAAAGAGGAGCAGGAGTTCCAGGGTGCACTGAAACTGATGATAGCCGAAGGTGAGATCCAGGTGGTCAATGTGATTTCGGTGGAGGATTACCTGCTCAGTGTGATCTCATCGGAGATGAGTGGCGACAGCTCGCCGGAACTGCTGAAGGCCCACACCATCATCTCCAGAAGCTGGCTTCTGGCGCAGATCGAGAAGCAGGACCAGCTGGCAGGGTCGGGCAATGCCTATGAACCGGAGCACCGCACAGAGGAGGAGTATATCCGCTGGTACGACCGGGAGGATCATGACCAGTTCCATGTCTGCGCCGATGACCATTGTCAGCGTTACCAGGGTACCACCCGCTCGCACAACCCTGAAGTGGTCAGAGCAGTAAATGAAACAGCCGGAGAGGTGCTTGAGTTTGATGGCAGGATATGTGATGCCCGCTTCTCCAAATGCTGTGGAGGGGTTGTGGAGGAGTTCCAGCACTGTTGGGAACCGGTGGTTCATCCCTATCTGCGACGGGTAGAGGATCATCCGGCTTCATCTGACATCCATAGCGGTGATCTGAAGGTGGAGACCAATGCGGTGGCCTTTATTAAAGGATCGCCGGAAGCTTTTTGCAACACCACAGATGCGTCCCTGCTCAGGCAGGTGTTGAACGATTACGATCAGACCTCCAGCGACTTTTTCCGCTGGGAGGTGCATTATAGCCAGGAGGAGATCGCCTCCCTGGTATGTAAAAAGTCGGGAATCGATTTTGGTAGGATCCTGGACCTGGTTCCGGTGGAGCGGGGTGAATCGGGACGGCTGGTAAGGCTGAAGATTATCGGATCGAAGCGGACGCTGATTGTTGGAAAGGAGTTGGAAATCAGGCGATGGCTGAGTAGTTCGCACCTCTACAGTTCCGCTTTTATCGTTGAGAAACTGCAGGTGAAAAACGGGGTTCCCGGAAGTTTCCTGTTAAGGGGAGCCGGCTGGGGACATGGTGTGGGGCTCTGCCAGATCGGTGCAGCGGTCATGGCAAGCAA
>DAOWNM010000266.1 GCA_030642565.1 Bacteroidota bacterium
ATTACATCCCTCAAATTGGCATTGACAAGTGCCTCTGTCACTCTTTTCGCAATGGCTGAAGTCAGGTCCAGCACCCATACCTCCACACCTCTGGAGGTAGTATGTGTAAAGGCCATCTTTTTCTGATCGGGCGACCAGGTGAGGTTGGCCAGTTTTGGATGATCGGGCAGACCCTTTACCTCTTTTACTGTGGCATCCTTTTCAGTAAGATTTTTGATTTTGAGATTATTGTAGAAGGTTGTCCGGCTTCCTATATTGGTCAGAGGATCGATTCTCAGCCCGCCCAGTCGCAACTCCTTCCCGGAGAGCTCCTCAATGGTTTTATAGGCATCCCTGTAGAGTAGTACCATATTCTCCTTGTTGTTGTCCATCAATACAGAGGGTGCAAGTGGTACATCCACCAGTTCAAGAATCTCATTTGAAGGCTTCTGGTAATCTAGGTTTACCTGAGCTATAAGACCAGGGGCCGGCATGGTCGTCAAAAACATTAGAATGGCTACTCTTTTCATCTTTTTCAGATTTATATTTGGACTATTTTCCGGACTATTTTTCTCTGTTTACCGGATAAGTGAAAGGACCCTGTCAGGGTCCAGGTCGCTGAAATCATCCACTGCCAGGGAAACTCCCTCCTCCAGCAACTCCTCTTTGCTATGTCCCGATGCAACGCCCACCACCTGGATACCGGCGCTTCGGGCCGACTGGATGCCTGCTTTGGAATCCTCGAATACAATGCAGTTCGCTGCAGGTATACCCAATCGTTCCATGGTGGTCAGGTAGACCTCGGGGTGTGGTTTCCCGTGGGTTACATCTACCTTCCCCACGATATGCTCGAAAACGTTTTCCAGCTTCAGTTTCTGTAGTCCCAGTTCAATATTCAGGGTGGGTGCTGAGGTGGCCAGAGCCAGCCTCTGACCATTCCCGGTAATCTGATCGAGAAATGCGTGCACACCCCTTATGGGTCTGACATCTTCGGTCTGACGGAGAATGGTCTGGAAATTGCTATCCACCTCTTCCAGGTATATGTTTAGCTGCTCTTTGGGAAGGTCATCGCCAAAAAGCAATCGGAGTGAGGTGGGGCCGGTTCGTCCTGAGAGGAGATTATCGAAGAGTTGATCGTCGTAGGGGATCCCCTGTTTGGCAAGGAATTTCTCCCAGGCGATCTTATGATATGGATTGCTGTTGATGACGACGCCATCCATATCAAAGATAAATCCGTATTCCATATGATACCTGTTATTTAAATTTTCACCCAGCTCTGTTTCCCTGAGTTTGCAACTGCTTAGGAGGGGTTATGAGAGGCTCTATACTCCTCCGAATTTTACCCATTTCACCTCGTCGTTGTACCCTGCACTAACAACTGTATCGATGAATTGCATTCCACGAATGCCATCTTCAACTCCCGGGAAATCGAGCATTTCGGCAGTTGGAACCTGGCCGTTTGCTTTGGCCCGTACCGTTAAACTAAAGTTGCGGTATATATTTGCAAAGGCTTCTAAATAACCTTCAGGATGGCCGCCGGGCGTACGGGTATTGTGTGCAGCCATATGGCTGTTCATGCTTGTTCCAACACGCAACACCTGCATGGGTGCATCCTTCCATTTAACCATTAAGGAATTGGGTTCCATTTGTTCCCATTCCAGGCCGCCTTTATCGCCATAGATCCTGATTCTGATAGCATTTTCTTCGCCGGCAGCTACTTGGGTAGCTATTAAAATACCGGTTGCACCATTGTCAAAACGCAAGAGAGCAGCACCATCATCATCCAGCAAACGATTGGGAACAAACACCTTAAGTTCTGCACAAAGTTCAGTGACTTTTAAACCTGTAATATATTCAGCCAGATGGTGGGCATGTGTGCCAATATCTCCCATGCTACCTGCTTTTCCTGATCGTTTAGGATCGGTACGCCAGCTTGCCTGCGGATTTCCGGTATCTTCCAGTTTCGATGAAAGCCATCCTTGTGGATATTCAACAAAGACCTTACGGATGGTGCCCAATTCGCCATCGGCGACCATTTGTCTGGCATGTTTTACTGCCGGGTAACCCGAATAGGTATGGGTTAACGCGAAGGTTAATCCGGTTTCATCAATTTTCTCTTTCAGATGAATGGCCTCTTCCAAAGTGAATGTGATGGGTTTATCGAGCACAACATGAAATCCATTATCGAGAGCCATCATGGCCGGATCGAAATGTACAAAGTTAGGTGTGACGATAGTTACAAAATCCATGCGTTCACCTTCAGGAAGTCGGGCCTCCTTTTCAAACATCTCCTGGTAGGTACAATAAACTCTGTCTTCAGGAAGGTAGTAGAGTTTACCTGACTCTTTTGAGATTTCAGGGTCGACACTGAAACAGCCACAAACCAATTCAATCTGATTATCCATTAAAGCTGCGAGACGGTGAATCGCCCCAATGAATGCATCGGTTCCTCCGCCGACCATTCCCATATTGATTTTTCGATTTAACATTTTAGAAAAACTGTTTTGATGTTGAACAGATAAAGCTAGCTTTTTTTTCAAAGAGAAGATGCCTTTTTTATTACTTTTGAAGGGTAAAAAAAAGGCTGATTTGATCTACCCTGAACACTTTGAATCGAAAATTGGATTTGACCGCATTCGTGAACTGGTCAAGCACCATTGCCTCTTTGATCCTGGCAGGGAAAGGGTCGATGAGATGAGCTTTATGACAGATCATGAATCCATTCTTCATGAGCTTAAACTGGTGGAGGAATTCCAGGAAATTAACCTGCATGAGGATGAATTTCCCATCCAGCATTTTATTGATAACAGGGAGTCGCTTAATAAAGCGGAGGTGGAGGGAACATACCTGCTCACAGAGGAGGTTTTTGATCTGCTGAAGAGTCTCGATTCGATTCGTGCCATATTGCATTTCTTCAAATCGGATGAGGAGGAGAATTACCCTGTTCTTGATAAGCTATGCCAACCGGTTAAGATTTTCCCGTTCGTGGGGGATAGAATTCAGAAGATTCTGAATAAACATGGGAAAATCCGGGACAATGCCTCTAAGGAATTACATCAGATTCGCAGGAGTCAGCAGGAGAAACAGGGGGCTGTTTCCAAAAAGCTGAATCAGGTGATGAGCAAGGCGCAGCGCGAGGGCTGGGTGGATGCCGATACGGCTCCTACCTACAGGAATGGCCGTCCTGTAATCCCTGTGATGGCGGGAAATAAGAGAAAACTGGGTGGCCTGATCCATGATGAATCGGCCACGGGGAAAACAGTATTTATTGAACCGGCCGAAGTGGTGGAACTCTCCAATGAGATCAGGGAACTGGAGTATGCCGAACGCAGGGAGATCATTCAGATTTTGCAGGAGTTTACAGCCGATATCCGGCCCTATATTCCTGATCTGCTCTCCTCCCAGGAGTTCCTGACCACTATCGACTTCATCAGGGCCCGGGCCATTTTTGCTACTCGTTTGGAGGCGATCAGGCCTCAGTTGAAAAATGAACAGCTGTTCGACTGGAAGGAGGCACGTCATCCGCTGCTCTACCTGGCACATAAAGCTGAAAAAAAAGAGGTGGTACCTCTCTCGTTTCACCTCTCGGACAACAACCGTATCCTTTTGATTTCGGGTCCAAATGCCGGTGGAAAATCGGTCTGTCTCAAGACCATAGGCCTGTTGCAGTATATGGTACAGTGCGGAATGCTGGTACCGTGTGCTGACACATCTGTTTTTGGTGTTTTTGCAGGAATCTTTATCGATATCGGCGATGAGCAGTCCATCGATAACGATTTGAGTACCTATAGCTCGCATCTGCTCAATATGAAACATTTTTTGAAGCATGCAGCAGCCGATACTCTGGTACTGATTGATGAGTTTGGAACCGGCACCGAGCCGATGCTGGGAGGAGCCATTGCAGAATCGATCCTTGAGCAGCTGAAC
>DAOWNM010000165.1 GCA_030642565.1 Bacteroidota bacterium
TATCCTCCCTCAGAAACTCAATCCTCTCTCTTCTCAACTCTTCAAAATCGTGCATCGAACCTCCTGCAGATGCCGGGTCAAGGATCGTTATCCCCTCATTGGTCCCAAACCAGTAGGAGCCGTCACTTCTCTGAAGAATGGTTCTGACCTGTGGGTTACTCAGACCATCATCTTCAACATAGGATATAAAATCATCTCCTTTATAAACACAAATACCATTCTCATTGGTCCCGATCAGGATATTTCCCTCACGGTCCTGCATGATCGACCAGACCTTTAATCCGGGAAATCCATTCCGCTCACTGTAGAGTTCCAGACTATTATCAGGAGTAATTCTGACGACTCCCCCCTCGAAGGTGCCCGCCCAAATATTGCCATCCCTGTCTTCAAACAGCGTACTGATCCAGTTCGACTTGAGCCCGGCCTTTACCAAGTCGTACATTTCCGAACTGTCCACATTTGGATTATACCTGTAGAGTCCGCCATGATACTTGCCGACCCAGGTCTTTCCCCTGCTGTCAACCAGAATCGCTGTTGTCGGGTAGAACTTGGGCACACCATTCATTTCAAGATCAATATACCTGGTGCTGTCTGCATCAAAATATTTAACAGCCAGGTCGGTCACAAAATAGATTCTGCCGTCCCGGTCCATAAAATGACTGAAAACCAAATCAGAAAGATCGTTGCCTGAATATTGTATAAACTGAAACTGGTCCGGAGGAGCATCCGGATTTATCAGCTTAATCACACCGGCTCCCTCTGTGGTAAACCAGAGATGTGCAGTAGTATCCTGCAGTATGGAAGTGATGGTTGAATGGTTGAGTACCGCCAGGGATGGAACTGATTTAAAGGAAATTCCGTCAAATATCGATATTCCTCCACCGGTATGTCCAAACCAGATCTGCCCGTACTGATCCTCGCAAATGGCCCTTACTCCATTCTCTGCCAGGCCATCAGCCACAGAGTAGTTGATAAAGCTCACCCCATCGAACCTGGTCACACCGGCCTGTGTTCCCACCCAGTAAACATCGTTCCTGTCCTGGATTATTTTGTAGACAGTGGACTGGGCCAGTCCATCCGAAACAGTGAACTGGTCAAAATAGAACCGCTGTCCGTAAATGGATAGGGACCCCAGACAGATCCATAGTATAACCGCCTGCCGGAACATGCTGTTGTTAATAGTCCTTCGGAATAAAGAAGAAGGTTCCGTCCTCATCTTCCATTCCGGCTATCTTCCCAAACTGCGGCTTTTGCTGGGTTGTGTTCTCGACGGCTTTGGTAACCCTCAACACAATGTTTTCGATAGGAACACAATTGTTCGGGTTGTTGATCAGCATATTAGCAAAGGTTCTGGTAAACTGGCTATCGTCGACGGCCAGCTCATATCCTGCTGAAGAGAAGACCTGCGATGATTTAAACCTGGTTGAGGTCCAGTCGTCACAACTTCGTTCCTGAATCCCGGAACGCATAGCCTGATAAAAACTGGGGCCCGATTCACAGGCATCTGTAATCACCAGTGTATGTGTAAGGAAATCGGGATAGACCTGCATGGCAGCTTTCAGTGCATTGATATTATAGAAGGTAAACTCATCATCCCTGGAAGCATCAACAGGTATCCAGTAGCCACTCTCATTGACATACTTTCCATGACCGGCATACCAGATCAGTATGGAATTCACACGGTTGCTTCTGATCATATCCCTCAATTCGATGGAGAAAAATTTAGATAGTTCGGCCTTGGACATGTTTTTTTTATGAATCACATTGTGGATCTGGTAATTTGCCAGTGCTGATCGCATCAGGGTTACATCCTTGGTGGGTCCACTCAGGCTGGCAAATGAATCATAGTCCGAATTTTCAATAAATATAGCCCACGTTTTCCCCATTGGATTGTCATCAAAGGACTGCGCATCACGGTTTAGCTTGTACTCTATCTCGGATCTGTTTCCGAATTCGTCCTCAACAATCACAGTGATCCTGCTTTTATTAGTCACATTCAAAGTGGCCGTAAAACTGGGATTCAGATCGCTGGGGATATAACTTGCTATTACGCTGTCGATATAAATGGAAGTAATCTTGCTCTCATCTTCAATTTTTCCCTCCACATAGATCAGGGGATCGTTGTTATCCAGATAGAGGATATTATTTTCTGAACCATAAGGTGCGATCATCCTGACAACAGGAGCATCAATTTCTGTACGCCTGATGGGGAAAATTGCAGTCTCCGTATTTTTATATATATCCGAAACCTGTACCGTTATCTGGTTGGCATTGGAAAGATTCACACTGGCAAGAAACCTGAATCCCTCCCCGGTTTTTTCCACTGGTACAGAAAATCCATTGACCTGGAGTGATTGAATATCACTCTCATCTGAAATTGCTCCGGTAACATTCAGAAGCATAATCTCTTTGGAAACATCGATGGTATTGGCATCATTGGAAAGGGGATCAATCAGCACTACCATTGGTTTGTTCTCTTCCCGGTTTAACTCGAACATCCGCCGGGTAGCCTCCTCGTGCAGCCGCTGTGCAGTACCATCATACTTGGACATGGCCAGCAGTTTTTCATAATCAACAAGGGCATTCTCATAATCCCGTATCGCTTCATAGGCCCCTCCCCGCTTATAGTAAATCTCCGCATTCTCCGGATCCAGCTCAATGGCTTTTGAATAATCAATAATGGCGTAACTGGGTTGATTCATTTTGTTGTTAATATCGCCCCGGTAGATATAGATCAATGGCTCATCGGTATACTGCACCGATGCCATGGAGAGTGTCTCGCTCGCCTTCAAATAACTTCCCAGGGCCGATAATACCTGACTCTGCAAGAGGATTCCTTCAAGGTGCTGTGGCTCCATCTGAAGCACCTCGTTCACTTCATTTCCGGCAGCTTCGTAATTCTGCTGTTGGTACAACAACTGCGCATATGAGAAGTGGGTGGACACCACCCTTCTGTTCTTCTGTAAAGATTGTCGATAAGCCTCTTCGGCTTCATTGTACATTTCCAGCTTTTCATATACCTGGGCCAGGTTATAATAGGCCCATTCATCCTCTTTCAGCTTAAGACACCTCTTCCCGTCGTCCAGCGCCTCCTCATACTGCATGAGAGCCATATGAACCCCCTGTCTCACCTGGTAAGCTTCCAGAAATTTGTTTTTCATATAGATGGCGGTGGTCAGCCTTGCCAGCGCACGAGGGTTATCCCCATAAAGGTGCCATTCATTTCCCGCGAAATAATAGAGCTCTGCATCTTTCTCCTCGAAGACCAATGCGCGATCATAATTCTCCGCTGCATTTTTATGTTCTCCGCTCCTCGAATATGCACTTGCCCGTTGTTTATAAGCCTTTTCATAATCGGGATCCAGCTCTATGGCTCTGGTGTACTGGATAATAGCATCTTTATAATTATTGGCCTTTGCAAAATCCTCTCCGGCTTTGTAATACTGTTTGGCCGATTGCGCCTGAACTGTTGCAGTTATCATTAACGGCAGCAGAATCAAAATATATGCTATTTGTTTCATGGTGTAGTATAACCTTTAATTAAAATACCAAATCCAAAATATTGTACGCAACTTATTGAATATTTGTTTCTTAATATGTTCCATTTTGGATCAACATGAGATTTCATATTACAAGAATAGCTTTATGATCCATGAATATCATTCAGTTTGTTCTTGAAGACTTCCAGCTTTGTATCTCCAATTATCACTGTTTCATCAGGTTTATCATCTATTTCAGGTGCTTTAACTCCCTGAGTAAATAACATCTTCCCTGTAAAGACCCTGGCTTCATCCCATAATCCAGATTCAAAAAAACTGTTGTGTAGTTTCGCTCCCCCTTCCACGAAAACCGAGACAATCTGGCGATCGAAAAGCTCCTCCATCACATCAACCATCTCGTAAGAGGGATCGGTATGCACCGTCTGTATTTTACCTGAATAATTACGCTGAACGCCTGTAAATACAATGGTCTCCTGAGAACCATCAAGAATTTGCGCACTCTCCATTAACCGCCCGTTCCTATCAAGTGTAACGCGGACAGGGTTCTCCCCGGACCACCTGCGAACAGTGAGGCTGGGATTATCGGTTAAGATGGTGTTGGTTCCCACCATAATGGCCGACTCCTCACTTCTCCATTTATGAACCAGTGTGCGACTCACTTCATTGCTGATCCATCTGGGCCCTTCCTGATCGCCCGGCTCCCGTTCAAGATCGATAAACCCATCAACAGTCTGTGCCCATTTCAGAATCACATAGGGCCTTCGGTAATTGATATAGTGAAAGAACCTGCGATTCAGGTGAAATCCCTCCTCCTCCAGGCAGCCTCTCTCCACCTCAATACCTGCATCCTCCAAATACTTGATTCCCTTACCATTGACACTGGGAAACGGATCAAGATTGGAAATCACCACCCTTCTCACTCCTTTTTTCTGAATAAGTATGGAGCAGGGTGGAGTTTTTCCATAATGTGAGCATGGTTCCAGACTGCAGTAAAGTGTCGATTCGGGAAGCAGGGAGGGATCCTTAACCGAGCGAATGGCGTTCACTTCGGCATGTGGCCCCCCGAATTCATGATGATATCCTTCACCAATGATGCGATCGTTGTGAACAATGATTGCCCCAACAAGGGGATTTGCCTTCGTCATTCCCAAACCCTTGCGCGCCAGTTCAAAACAGCGGCGCATGTATATTTTATCTCTCTCCGTGATCAACGCAATAGCTTTATTACTATTTTTGACTAATGCTCCAAAACCGTGCCACACTGAAACAAATCAGGTTCTACCTGCTGTCGGAACTACGGCAAAGATACACTGAAAATGAATCAGGTTCCATTACCCGGTTGATTCTGGAGCATACCGGTTATCCACTCTCTGACACTCTTCGCGATCCTGATCACCTGCCGGTTCCATCTGTCGTTGCGCAAATTAATGAAATTATAGCTGATATTCATACCGGAAAACCCATTCAATATATCCTGGGAGAGACCTATTTCTGTGATCTGAAAATAGAAGTGGATAAAAATGTACTGATTCCCAGACCCGAAACCGAAGAGATGGTCGAACATATTAAAGCAATGCCCCCTCAACCGATTCACAGGATTATCGATCTGGGGACAGGTTCGGGCTGTATCGCACTGGCATTAAAACAGTACTTTCCGGATGCAGAGGTATGGGGAGTGGATATCAGTAAGGGGGGCCTTACAGTGGCCGGTGAGAATGGCAGGAAGAATAACCTTCAGGTAAACTGGGGCGAGATGGATCTGTTGAACGAGCACCCGACGGACCGGGCAAACAGGTTTAACCTGGTGGTCAGTAATCCACCCTATGTGATGAACGGCGAACAGAGTGTCATGGCCTACAATGTAACAGGTTTCGAACCCGAATCGGCCCTTTTTGTAGAGGATGATGATCCACTGATTTTTTACCGTGCCATTGCCTCTTTTTGCAACATATATCTGGCGGACAAGGGAGAGATTTGGGTGGAGATCAATGAGCAGTTTGGAAAGGAAACAGCCAGCCTCTTTAAAATGGAGGGATTCAGCAGGGTCCAAATCCTCAGGGATATTCACGAAAAAGATCGTTATATCAATGCCCGGAGATGAACATATGGAGTATAAGGTAGCGCTTAAACGTGCTGCTGCGCTCTGCAGCCGTCAGGAACAGTGCAGCAGTCATATCAAAGAAAAACTGAACAGCTGGAAAGTCTCCGATGAAGATGCTGAACAGATTATCAATCTTCTGGTAAAAGAGAAATTCCTGGATGACCAGCGGTATTCCACCTCTTATGTACGTGATAGATTTCGTTTCAACGGCTGGGGAAAGATCAAGCTGACTGTTATGTTACGTCAAAAAGAGATCCCAAAACCGGTGATCGAAGAGGCTCTGAACCAGATAGACCAGAAGCATTATTATCAAACATGTGCCCGGTTGATTTCAGAAAAGTCAGCCACCCTCAAAGAGACCAATCAATTCAAGAGGAAGGGTAAGTTATTCAGGTACGCCGCGCAGCGAGGCTTTGAATCGGACCTGATTCACCAGATTCTTTCCTATCTTTAACGAAATTTATTATGATAACAACCGACCAGATCAAAGATCTCAGCAGGCGCCTGGATGCGTTAAGGAGGCATCTTTGACGTGGATGGCAAAACCATCCAGATAGAGGAAGAGGAACAAAAAACACACGATCCGGATTTCTGGAACGATCCCAAATCTGCAGAAGAACAACTAAAGAAAATTGCCCGGCTAAAGAGCTGGGTGGAAGGATACAATGGTGTTAAAACTGCTGTGGATGACCTGAATGTGCTGGCTGAATTTCTTGAAGCCGGAGAGTCCTCGGAAGAGGAGGTCA
>DAOWNM010000070.1 GCA_030642565.1 Bacteroidota bacterium
GCCTGGTATCATCATATCCCTGGCCTGACGGAACACCCTGAGTACTGCATCATAGAGCAATCGCTGTCGCCTGCTAAATCGTCCGCTTACCGGGATGGTCCGGGAGCAGTCGGCTGCATAATGATTCACCTCGGCTCCAAAATCCATCAGTAACAGCTCTCCCTCCCCGCACAGACACCTGTTCTCCACATAGTGCAGAACCAGTGCATTCTTTCCGCAGGCTACAATGGGTTCAAAGGCATGTCCCTCTGCTCCTCTTGCGATAAACTCACCGATTATTTCTGCCTCTACCTGGTACTCATAAAGTCCGGGTTCTGTCCTTTGCAGCACCCTCAGAAAAGCTGAACGGGTAATGGAGACAGCCCTTTTGATCTCTTCAATCTCCTCTGGCTGTTTGATCATCCTGAGGCGCTTCAACAAAGGAGCCAGGGGTATTTTACGGGGATATTGGTTGGCCCCGGTGTCTTGATCGGCATAGACCAATGTTTCATCGCCGATCAATAGCTGAAGGTATGCATCCTGCTCTTCCAGCCATCTGACCTGACCGATCCCGGAAGTTACTTGAACCTGTTCGGGCCCGGGTGTGTGTCCCGTCCACAACTCAGATTTAAGAGTGGGCCTTCTGATAAACAGGATCTCCCTGAGATCGGGGTCGGGATGGTCGGGAGAGAAGACGAGAAAACTCTCCTCCAGGTTGATCCCGGTGAGGTAGAAAAAGTCTGAACGCTGCCTGAATGGGTAGCTCTGATCGCCATTTCTCAACTGTCGTTCTCCCGCTCTGATCAGTGCCACAGCGCCCGGCGACATCAATTCGGCCAGTCTTGACCTGTTACGTAAAAAGAGAGCCGCCGGAATGGGTTGTGATTTCATGTCAGAACCTGAGCTTTACTTTTGGAGGTATGTATACCTGTTGTAGGAAATATTTTACACCCTTTTTGGAGAATCAGAAAATCTTATATTTGCTAACTACTCTTTGCAATTTAAGTAACTTATTTTAATTGTAATCATATGTCCGGAATAATCATCTCTTCCCTTGGAAAGAAACTTTTGATGTCACTGGCCGGGATTTTCCTGATCACATTCCTGCTGCTTCACATGGGGATCAACCTCCTGGTCATCATCTTCGAGGACCCCATGGTCTACAACAAGGCAGCCCATTTTATGTCTTCAAATATCCTTATCAAGATCTTTGAGATCATATTGTTTGGAGGGCTTCTGCTGCATGTCATCTTTGCCCTGATTCTCCAGATTCAGAACTGGCTGGCCAGGCCCAAACGTTACAATAAGGCTAACTACTCCAACACCTCGTTCTTTTCGAAATTCATGATTCACACTGCCGTAATCACCCTGACCTTCCTGGTAATCCATTTTCTGGACTTCTATATTAAAGCCAAATTTGGTCATGCAGCTGAGATCATTGTCGATGGTGTTGCCTACCACGATTTAGCCTCGGAGATTATGGATAAATTTAAAATGCTGCCCTTTGTGATCTTCTATATAGCCGCCTTTATTTTCCTGGGGTTCCACCTGATTCACGGATTCCAGTCGGCCTTTAAAACTCTGGGGTTAGACAATAAAAAATATACACCTGTGATCCAGGTACTGGCCATTATTTACTCCACCGTTGTTGTGGCCGGTTATTCGATCATTCCATTAATCATCTACTTCTTATAACAATAACAGATACCCAATATGGTTAAGCTACAATCCAGGATACCCGAAGGACCCCTGGCTGAAAAATGGTCCAACTACAAATCCAACCAGAACCTGGTCAACCCGGCCAACAAGAGAAAACTGGATGTGATTGTGATCGGGACCGGCCTGGCCGGTGCTGCAGAAGCAGCCTCAATGGCCGAAATGGGATTTAAAGTTAAATCTTTCTGCTACCAGGACAGCTCCAGGCGGGCTCACAGCATTGGGGCTCAGGGCGGTATCAATGCGGCAAAGAATTATCAGAATGATGGTGACAGCATCTATCGCCTCTTTTTTGACACCGTAAAGGGGGGAGACTATCGTTCAAGGGAGGCCAATGTATACAGGCTTGCAGAGGTGAGCAACGAGATCATCGACCAGTGTGTTGCCCAGGGAGTTCCCTTTGCCCGCGAGTATGGTGGAACACTCGATAACCGCTCTTTTGGCGGGGCACTGGTCTCCAGGACCTTTTATGCACGTGGCCAGACAGGGCAACAGCTACTCCTGGGTGCCTACCAGGCCCTGAGCAGACAGGTGAAGAAAGGAAATGTGGAGATGTATCCCAGGATGGAGATGTATAACCTCGTGATGGTCGATGGGAAGGCGCGTGGTATTATTGCCCGCGATGTGATCACAGGCAAACTTGAACGATTTAGTGCCCATGCGGTGGTACTGGCATCAGGAGGCTATGGAAATGTATACTTCCTCTCCACCATGGCCATGGGGGCCAATGTCAGCGCTATCTGGCAATGCTATAAGAAGGGGGCTCTTTTTGGAAATCCCGGTTTTGTTCAGATCCACCCCACCTGTATCCCTGTCCACGGCGAATACCAGTCAAAACTCAACCTGATGAGTGAAAGCCTGCGAAACGACGGACGCATCTGGGTTCCTAAAAAGAGAGAGGATGCCGTACGCCTTCAGACAGGTGAAATAGGAGGTGTGGATATTCCGGAAGAGGACCGCGATTACTACCTGGAAAGGCGTTATCCGGCATTCGGAAACCTGGTGCCCAGAGATGTGGCTTCACGTGCAGCCAAAGAGCGGTGCGATGCAGGGTACGGCGTAAATTCAACCGGTCTGGCCGTGTTCCTGGATTTCAAAGATTCCATCAACCGGCTCGGGAAAGATGTGATAGAGGCAAAATATGGCAACCTTTTCCAGATGTATGAGAAGATTACCGACACCAACCCTTATAAAGTTCCCATGATGATCTATCCTGCCATTCACTACACCATGGGTGGAATCTGGGTCGATTATGAACTGCATACCACCATACCCGGACTCTTTGCCACAGGCGAATCTAATTTCTCCGACCATGGTGCCAACAGACTGGGGGCCTCGGCCCTGATGCAGGGACTTGCAGATGGTTATTTTGTGCTACCCTACACCATCCAGAATTACCTGGCCGATGAGATCAATACACCCAGGTTTAAAACGGATATACCTGAATTTGAAACAGCGGAAAAGGAGGTGAAAGAGCAACTTGATAAGTTGATGGAGGTGAAAGGTATCATGAGCGTTGATACCCTCCATAAAAAGCTTGGAAAAATCATGTGGGAGCATGTGGGGATGGGCCGTAACAAAGAGGGCCTGCAGAAAGCCATAGAAGAGATAGAGAAACTGAAAGAGGAGTTCTGGTTTAATGTGAATATTCCAGGTGAAGTGAACGACCTTAACCCGGAACTGCAGAAGGCAAGCCGCATGGCCGATTTCCTTGAGCTGGGGGCTCTTATGGCCAAAGATGCACTCCACAGAGAGGAGTCGTGTGGCGGACATTTCAGGGAGGAGTTTCAGACCGGAGAGGGAGAGGCATTGCGTAATGACAAGGATTTTACCTATGTGGCCGCCTGGGAGTATAAGGGAGATGATAAGGAACCGGTGCTTCACAAAGAACCACTCAAATTTGAATACATAGAAGTAAAACAAAGGGATTATAAATAAGAGACATTCTGCCATGAAACTGAAACTGAAAATCTGGCGCCAGAAGGATCCCCATAGCAGGGGCAAATTTGTAAACTACCGACTCAATGATATTTCGGCCGACAGTTCCTTCCTGGAGATGCTGGATGTCCTGAACGAAGAGCTGATCTCCAAAGGGGAAGAACCAGTAGTATATGACCACGACTGCAGGGAGGGGATCTGTGGAGCCTGTGGATTGTATATCAACGGAAGGCCACACGGTCCCGATTCACTGATCACGGTTTGCCAGCTCCATATGCGTAAATTTAAAAATGGCGATACCATTGTCATCGAACCATGGAGAGCCCGGGCGTTCCCGGTGATCAGGGACCTGATGGTGGACCGTGATGCTTTTGATAAGTTGATACAGGAGGGGGGCTATGTCTCGGTCAATACAGGCAGCGCACCCGATGCCAACAGTATCCCTGTGAAAAAGGTATATGCAGATCTCTCCATGGATGCGGCTGCATGCATTGGTTGTGGAGCATGCGTGGCCGCCTGTAAAAATGCATCGGCCATGCTGTTTGTGGGTGCCAAGGTATCGCACCTCACACTGCTTCCGCAGGGCAAAGTGGAATCGAACGAACGGGTCAGGGATATGGTAGCCAAAATGGATGAACTGGGATTTGGAAACTGTACCAATACAGGAGCATGTGAAGCGGAATGTCCCAAGGGAATCAAACTCACCAATATTGCAAGACTGAACAGGGAGTATTACAGGGCAACCTTTTGAAGGGCTCCGCTGAGCCTTCCAAGCAGATAGACTGCATAGATAGTAACAAACGGATATTTCATCAGTGCACCCATCTTCCCCGTTTCATTGAGAATGATCAGCAGTGCGGTTAACAACACAATAAAAATAAGATCGAAAAGAATGGTCTTAAGCTTCATATGGTTAAAATTCTCTGTGGTATTTAGGAATTCATGGTCTCCTCCACCTCGTCCACCGTTTTGGGGATGGGTGTTCCCAGCACCCTGCTTCCTGTATCGGTAATCAGCACATCATCCTCGATCCTCACTCCCCCAAATCCCCGGTACTTCTCCACCTGGTCGTAGTTGATAAATTGTGAATGCTTCTTCTCCCCTTTCCACTGATCCATCAGGGCCGGAATAAAATAGCATCCAGGCTCATTGGTCACCACGAACCCCGGCTCCAGCTCGCGCCCCAGCCTCAGGTATGCCAGGCCAAACTGATCGCTTCGTTTCAGCGACTCTCTGTAACCAACATTGTTTTCCCCCAACCCCTCCATATCATGTACATCAAGTCCAAGCATATGACCCAGTCCGTGCGGGAAAAACAGCGCATGTGCCCCGGCTGCCACTGCCTCATCCAGATCGCCCTTCATAATTCCCAGCTCTTTTAGTCCACTTGCGATGATCCGGGCAGCCATCAGGTGAACCTCCCTGTAGGGGCGGCCGGGTAAAGAGGCCTTGATGGTTTCACTATTTGCCTGTAATACAATGTTATATATCTCCTTCTGCTGCATAGAGAATTTTCCTCCCACAGGATAGGTTCTTGTAATATCACTGGCATAGCACATGGCTGTCTCTGCACCTGCATCACAAACAACCATCCTCCCTTCGGTAAGCTCATTGCCATGATAATGGTTGTGCAGGGTTTGACCATCCATACTTAATATCACCGGGAATGAGACGGGGCCGCCATGCGAAAGTGCGATCCCCTCAATGGCACCGGCCAGCTCCCTCTCAAAATTACCGGGATAGGCCATCTTCATGCCTGTGGTATGCATGATCCAGGCCACATCCACTGCTTTCTCGATTTCGCTGATTTCGTATTGATCTTTTATGGAACGCAGCTTCACCACCGATGCGATCAACTCCTGTGAAACTAATTTGGACACCTCTTCGTAATTCACTCCCATCAACTGCGCCAGTTTAACAACATGGTCGCCACGGTAAGTAGGAAGAAGGTGCACTTTCCGACCCGATTGCAAAACCTGTTTCAGAAATGCTGCAAGGTCATTTAGCGATGCCGACGATTCAACGGCCACCTCTTCAGCCAGGTCGCTTACAGCGGGCTGTTCTCCCATCCAGATAATATCATCTATAGTGAAATCATCGCCATAGAGCCTGTCCTGATCACCGTCCACATCACACACTCCATAAAAGCCGGGCTTGTTGATCCCAAAAAAATATAGAAAACTACTATCCTGCCGAAAGTGGTATGTATTGGCCCCGTAATTCATGGAACTCTCCTCATTGCCGGGAAATAGGATAATACCATCACCAACCATTTTTCGTAACAATTTCCTTCGCTGCCAGTAAACCTCTTTTGGAAACATAGTTTTCTCTGTTTTTCGTTAAGTTTTCAATAAAATAAAAGTAGCCTCATTTTTTGACAAACGGCATGATTCGAACAATTAGTTTTATTTAATCCGGGACTGTTTTATGATGAAACGGGGAGAATTACTTCGGCGGAACATGGATATGCAATAGTTTTGTAACCTTTTCATATACAAAGCGTAAAAAAATGCGAATAGCATTGTCATCTTCTACAATTTTTATATATTCGCAGTTAGAGAGCCATTTATTAACCTGTTGTCAACAATTTTACTAACATGCCCTACCGTCGTTTACCCAACACAGACTCTGCACGGCTGAAATCTTTGAAGTCGGCATACGAAAAAGGAAAAGATCTTCCACCATTTAAGCTGGCATTCAGTCCAAACTCCTACCGGAAAATGCAAGCGATGCTCCCCCAATTTGAAAATGCCATCAGCGAGCATAAAAATTCACTGAACCTCCATGCTGAAAAAAACAGAGAGTATCAGAAGCGACTGAAGAAGGTCCGGCTCTATATTTCTCACTTTGTTCAGGTGGTAAACCTGGCCATCGCCAGGGGCGACCTGGCTCCTGATACAAGGAACTATTTCGGGCTTGAAGAGGATGAAAGAAAGGTCCCCTCCCTCTCAACTGAAGAGGATGTGATCAGGTGGGGAGAACAACTAATTGAAGGTGAACAGAAAAGGCGTAACAAGGGGATAAATCCTGTAACCAATCCAACCATTGCTGTACTAAAGGTTCATTTCGACAAATTTATAGAGTATCACAATTATCAGAAAAGTCTGAAAAACCGGAGTCAGCGCGCACAGGAGCAGCTGAACGAACGACGTTTACAAATCGATGGCGTGATTCAGCAGATATGGAACGAAGTAGAGCACACCTATGACGACCTTCCCGAAGAGATGCGCAGGGAGAAAGCTTCGGAATACGGTCTGGTGTATGTATTCCGTAAAAATGAGTTAAACAACGCTACTCTTTTTCAATCTCACCGGGTAGAGGATATCGGCTAGAAGATCTTCCTGCCTGGGAATACCAGAGCACCCCGAAAATGAGGAATAGTGCCAGGCTGATTACCGCCGCCACTGGGATCAGTGTACTTGTACCAATCTCCTCCAGCATATCGTCTGCACTTCCCCTGGAATTAAAATAGTAATAGATCACCCCCATGGCATTGTTCACAAAATGGGCCAGGATGGGATACCAGATGGAACGTCCGTAAAACATCAGGTAGCCCAGTATCACGCCAAGCACAAACCTTGGCAGGAAAGAGAAGAACTGAAAGTGAAACGCGCTGAAAAGCAAAGCTGTAATCAATATGGCCAGGTGGGGTTTTTTGACCATATCGATCAATAATCTCTGTAGTAATCCTCTGAATATCAACTCCTCTCCCACTGCAGCTATGACCCCGATCATCAACAGGTTCACCAGCAGGCCTCCTATACTATTTGTGGCAGTGAAAGCCACCATCATCTCTTCCGCTGTACTCTCCAGTGTGCGAAGCAGCTGGTCGAGTGCCCTGATGGGAATCTCCATCTTCATGTTAATCTCGGCCATGTAGTTGATAAACGGGATCACCGAAACCATCATGAATATGACCAGTAACATGGCTACCATACCTGTCTGGTTCCGGAATTTATAATAGGAGAAGAGAGTCCCTTCAAAAAGAAAAGAGAAGAGGAGTGCCGGCACAATAAATGTTCCAACAGAACCCAGCATCTGAATCAGTTTTGATGCTGCCACATAGTTGGGGTCATCATAAGTTCCCAGGGTCAGGACATCTGAAATGCGAAAACCATATATCCATGCAGCCAGAAATGCACCCATGAATTGGAAGGCCAATCCAAGGATAAAAAGGATCACCACAGAGAAAAGAAACTTCTCAGCAGGCCTCAATCCAGCAAGCAATGCTCTCTTCGGCATGATTTTTTGTAATTTTGCGGCGAACTAAAGGCACAAAGAAAGCGAATTGCACGGTTAGTTCCTACAATAATTTTAGACCATGCGCATAGGAGATCTTGATCTTGGAGACCAGCCTGTTTTTCTTGCACCCATGGAAGATATCACCGATCCTTCATTTCGATATCTCTGCAAGAAATTTGGAGCCGATGTGATGTACACTGAATTTATCTCTTCGGACGGATTGATCAGGGATGGCGCAAAGAGTGTGAAAAAACTGGACATTTTCGATTATGAGCGACCCATGGGGATCCAGCTCTATGGCCATATTGTGGAGTCGATGGTGGAGGCCACCCACAGGGCGGTTGAAGCCAAACCAGAGATCATCGACATCAACTATGGCTGTCCGGTACGTAAGATCGCCAACCGGGGGGCCGGAGCAGGAATGCTTGCCAATATCCCCCTGATGATGGAGATGACCAGGGCGATCGTGGAGGCCTCTTCTATTCCGGTAACAGTTAAAACCAGGCTGGGATGGGATGATCAACAGAGAATCATTGTGAAGGTAGCCGAACAGTTGCAGGACCAGGGAATCACTGCACTCACCATTCATGGACGCACCCGTACCCAGATGTATAAAGGATCGGCCGACTGGACATTGATAGGAGATGTAAAACAGAATCCCAGGATGCATATACCCATTATCGGTAACGGCGATATCTCCAATCCTGTGGAGGCCAGGGAGGCCTTTGACCGTTATGGGGTAGATGGCATCATGATCGGCAGAGCAGCAGTTGGAAAGCCATGGTTATTCAAACACATAAAACACTATCTGCAAACGGGCGACCTGCTGCCTGAACCCACAGTTTCGGAGAAGGTGGACATGGCCAGAATGCAATTTGAAAAATCACTGGAGTTCAAAGAGAGGCCTGTTGGAATTTATGAAATGCGCAAGCACTTTTCCAACTACTTTAAGGGACTCCCCCACTTTAAAGAGATGCGTATAAAATTACTGACTTCCCTGGATGTGGATGAGATCTTTTCGCTGCTGGAGCAGATCAGGGAGCTATATGGCGAAGAGCGGCCGGAGGGTTCCGGCGGTTTCTGGGAACGTTAACAGATCAGATGATGGTCTAGGCGACAGATCAGATGATCACTCCTGGTCTTTTCGCCTGGGATAGTCCAGATTGTAGTGCAGTCCCCTGCTCTCTTTACGGGCCTGGGCCATTTTGATGACCAGGTAACCAACGTTAATCAGGTTGCGCAGCTGACAAAGCTTCAGAGAGACTTTAGATTTTTTATAAAGTTCCTCTGTCTCCCTGTAAATGATCTCCAACCTTGCAGTGGCCCTTTCCAGCCGGAGATCGGAACGCACAATCCCCACATAATTGGTCATGATCTGTTTGACCTCTTTCAGATTCTGAGTGATCAGTACCATCTCTTCAGGATGGGCGGTACCGCTGTCGTCCCAATGAGGAATCTGGTCGGCAATCTGGTACCCGGAAGCATGTTTAACCGCATGTTTCACTGCACGTTCAGCATATACAATGGCCTCAATAAGTGAATTGGATGCAAGCCGGTTGGCTCCATGGAGCCCTGTGGAAGAGACCTCCCCCACTGCATAGAGCCTTTTGATCCATGTCTGGCCATCCATATCCACTTTCACCCCTCCGCAAATATAATGGGCTGCCGGAACCACCGGAATCATCTCCTTTGTTATATCGATACCCAGCGATCTGCACTTCTCTGCAATATTGGGGAAATGCTCCTGCAATTTTGCTCCGTTCAGGTGGGTATTATCGAGGTAGACAAACTCATGACCGTGTATCTTCATTTCATTATCAATGGCCCTGGCTACCACATCCCTGGGAGCCAGGCTTCCACGGGAATCATACTTACTCATAAATTTCTCCCCCATCTGATTGCGAAGAATCCCGCCATAACCACGCATGGCCTCGGTAATCAGGTAGGAGGGTGATTCACCGGGGTTGTACAGGGAGGTGGGATGGAACTGAACAAATTCCATGTTCTCGATAACACCCTTGGCCCTGTATACCATGGCAACCCCATCGCCTGTCGCAATGGATGGGTTGGTGGTGGTGGAGTAGAGGTGACCCACACCCCCGGAAGCAAGCAGGGTGGTTTTCGAAAGAATCTTGATCACCTGTCCGGTCTTCAGGTTCAACACATAGGCTCCGTAGCACTCGATATCGGTCATATGACGTTTTACCAGCTTCCCCAGATGGTGCTGTGTAATCAGATCCACCGCGAAATAGTTCTCAAGCACCTCAATTTTGGGGTGCTTTCGTACCTGCACTGAAAGGGCGCGCTGAATCTCCTGGCCTGTATTGTCCTTGTGATGCAAAATCCTGTATTCGGAATGTCCGCCCTCACGTGCCAGGTCATACTTCCCGCTGGATTGCCTGTCAAATTTGGTTCCCCAACGGATCAGCTCACGGATCTGGTCGGGCCCCTCCCTGAC
>DAOWNM010000213.1 GCA_030642565.1 Bacteroidota bacterium
ATGAACCCGGGCTCAACGAAGCATCATCCTACCTGGCCGCTTCCCCAACTTTTGATCTCCTCTATTACAAGAACCTGAACATCTTTTTCAGGCGTTATCTGAATATTGAAGTATGGGATAAGGCCTCCATCGAGATCAGTGTCGATGATGGTGCTTCCTGGAACACGCTGTGGGAAAACAGCTCTTATATCAGCGACTTTCAGTGGTCCGAAATTCAACTACCCATTCCAGAGGAGTTCTCCAGGTCGGAGCAGGTAAAGATCCGGTTCAAACTGGGGCCCACCGATGGGTTCAGCAATTACACCGGATGGAACGTGGATGATATCTTCCTGACTGGAGAGTTCATTTCCAAAGATGTGGGAGTATCAGAGTGGATCGCTCCCGTCAGTGGAAGCGGACATACCAGCAGCGACTCGGTGACTGTGCGCATTCAAAATTATGGTGGAGCCGAAATCGTTGATCCGGTTCCTGTGGCTTATTCATTTGACGGGGGTAGCACATGGACCATCAATCAAATGAATGTCACCATCCCTGTTGGTGGTTCAGTGGATTTCACATTTCCAACAACTGCGGACCTGTCTGTGCCGGGATCGCTTCCCTCTGTACTGGCAAAAACAGTATTGCCGGGTGACCAGTTTGCCGGAAATGACCAGATCTCCACAGAGATATATATAGTACCAACCTATAATCCTCCCTACCTGGAAAATTTTGAAGGTGGAGACGGATTCTGGCGCTCCATGGGACATGAGATATGGGCCCATGGAACCCCCGATGGGAGTGTGATCGACAACGCATACTCAGGCAGCCTTAGATGGATCACAGGAACAACCTCCACTTACGGAGATCTCATTTCAGAAAAAAGCCGGATTATTTTTGAAGACGGTTTTGAAACAGATAATTCCTGGACATTTGCCGGAGAATTTGAGCGAGAGATTCCCAGTAACACTGCACTGCCCTATTTTGCCTATTCGGGTTACTACTGCATCGGTACCGACCTGTCGGGTCTTGGAACCTTTCCATATGAGTATGAAAACGGGATCACCACGGGTTCAGCTTATACCGCAACCTCACCAGCACTGGATGTGACTGCCTACAGCAACCTCAGGGTCAGCTTTGCCAGCTGGATCACCATTCAGAACGGAGATTCCATCCGCTTTGAGGTGAGTCCCGATAACGGGTCCTCCTGGTACCCCATCTGGAAAAACAGCGAGGGAGAGATCATGGAGTTGAGTTTTCAAACCAGGGAGTATACCATCCCGGATACCTATTCCTACACCGATGCCCTTCGGTTCCGGTTCTCCCTGTTCCACTCCTCCTCCGGGGGAGTTGTTTCGGAAGGCTGGAATATTGATGATTTTGTGCTCACGGGCGACCTGGTCAATCTTGAACCCGCCTATCTGAACTCACCCCGTTTCGATCTGTCGGGTATCCAGAACCCTGTATTGACCACCAGATTATGGGTCGATACAGAACAGGATGTGGATGGTACCACACTTTACTACTCTCTGGATGACGGGGAGACCTGGAGTGCCATCTCTAACAGCTCCGGCCTAGATCAATACTGGAACTGGTATACCGGAGATCCGGTTACAACGCTGGGACTGGATGGCTGGAGTGGTCAAAGCGGGGAATGGTTCACAGCCACCCACCTGCTCCCTTCTGTACTGGCAGATAATGATAATGTGCAGTTCCGTTTATCCTTTATGGCCGACAAAGTAAACAACCAGTATGATGGGATTGCAATGGATGATATGCAGATCATGGAGGCTCCACCGGATATTGACCTCCTGGATATTATCGATCCGGTCAGTGCCTGTGAATTAAGCAGTGCACAGACCTTTACACTGAGGATGAGAAATTCGGGGCTCTTCCCGCTGCAAACAGGCGATTCAATACAGATCGGTTATGTTGTAGACCGGTCAGGTGATATCCAGATGGCGGAAGAGACCCTTGTGCTGACTGCGGCATGGTCCGTTGGCTCTACGGTGAATCATACGATGACTTCTCTCTTTGATTTCAGCCACAGTGGGGACTATCAGGTTACTGCGTACAATATCTCCCCCGATCCGCATTTTTACAGCGCTGTCTCAAACGATACAGTGGTTCGCACCATAACTGTAAATAAACCGCATGTGGATCTTGGAGAGGATATATCCACCTCCATACCCGACACGGTGTTGCTAAAAGCTTACTCGGGTGTACCCGGGCAGAGTTATCAGTGGCAGGACATGTCGACCGATTCGGTCTATCAGGTACATACAGAAGGTGAATATTATGTGCGCGTAAACAATCTCCTTGGTTGTACCGCCTCAGACACAATCAATATTTCGAAACTGGTAATTGATCTGGGTGTGACCAGCTACCTTGGACCACAATCGGCCTGTGAGCTTGAGAATTCGTTGCCATTGGAGGTACGCATTGAAAATCTGGGCACAGATACGTTGATGGTTGGAGATTCCATTTTTATTGGTGGCGTTATCAATTCGAGCATCTTCTTTGAAGATACCCTGGTACTTACCCAGCGCTTTTTTCCCCACGAAACTATTGATCACATCTACTCCGGGACCTTTAATTTTTCTTCCCCAGGAGACTACCAGATGAAGCTTTACACTCGAATGGAGGATGATACGGAGCCTCTCAACGACACACTGTTTCATACGCTCCAGGTGTTTGGATACCCGGATGCCTATCTGGGTCCGGACACGGTGGTCTATGCTTCAAATTATCTGCTGGCTCCTGCTCCCGGATATGCGGAATACCTCTGGCAGGACGGATCCTCAGCGGAGACATTCCTGGTCGATCAACCCGGTGTTGGATTGTACCATGTGACCATCAGTGATGCAAACCAGTGTACAAGTCAGGATACGGTAACCATCACCCTTAATACACCCGACCTGGAGCTTGAGCAGTTGCTTTCCCCCGCCACCTCGTGTGAATTATCTGAATCTATCACCGTTGCGGCCCGGATCAGAAACTCTGGAAACCAGATCATTCCCTCGGGTGAAACCGTCAACATGGGCTATCAGATTGATGAGGGAGCCGTGGTCACTGATCAAATTGTGCTATCTGCGAATTTTCTTCCGGGCCATACCCTCGATTTTACCTTCTCCAATACAGAGACTGTGGTAACAGGCAACTGGTATGACTTCACTGTATTTGTCGATTATGTAAATGATGTGGAGCGTGGAAACGATACAGTGACCACATCAGTAGGCATTTTCGAAACCCCTGCTCTTGAACTGGGAGATCCGTATCAGGTAATCCTGGGATTTGAGCACACACTGGATGCAGGTCCCGGATTTATATCCTACGAATGGCAGGATGGCAGTACTGACCAAACCTATACTATTTCCGAACCGGGCATCGGTCACTATAGCGTCACAGTAACAGATTTGAATGGATGCACCGCGTATGATGAAGTGGACATTATGCTGGCAACACCCGATATTGGCATACTCGAGATTTCTCACCCTGTCACCACCTGCCACCTGGAAGATGCTGAGCATATTGTGGTGGCCATTCAGAATTTTGGAAACTGGGACATCGAAACCTCTGCCAATATCACCATATCCTATTCCATTAACGGATCCGTTGAAGTGACCGAGGATGTAGTGCTGGAAGAGGTGTTTGAGAATGGAACCGTTATTTACCACACGTTTGCAGAGGCAGTTGATTTCAGTGAACCCGGGCTCTACAGCATCATGGTCTACACCACCTATGTACCGGACCTTATCGAATCTAACAACATGGCCCTGGTTAGCGTCGATCACTATGGAAGTCCCATCGTGGATATTGGAAATGGAACAGATACCTTACTGGTCTATGAACCCATAACCCTATATGCCACCCCGGGTTATCCGTCCTATGAATGGCAGGATGGCAGCACAGGTACAGAATACTCCATCGATGTGCCATCGGCAGGGTGGTACAGGGTAATTGTCACCGGCGACAATGGATGTGAAACACACGACAGTGTATATGTGGCTTATGACTATCCAGACCTGGCCATTTCCCAGCTTGTTTCACCGGTCTCATCCTGCAGTCAGGCCGAGCCCTCTACCATATCCATTGAGATCACAAATCTGGGATATTACCGGATTTCAACCGAAGATATCCTTTCCATCAGCTATTCAATTGATGGTGGAGCATCGGAAGTAGAGCAGATCTTTCTGGAGAGCGATCTGCCTTTGGGACAATCAAGGGTTCTCTCATCTACAACAAAATTCGATTTTTCACAACCCGGCACCTACAGTATTCAGACCAGTCTGATCTATGGCCCGGACCAGGACCGTTCCAACAACACCCTGATCACCGAGGTGCAGAGCTGGGAGCTCCCCATGGTGGATATCGGAAACGGACAGGATACACTTCTCACGGATCTTCCTGTCACCCTGGAGGCCGGAAGCGGATTCTTCTCCTACCTCTGGCAAGATCTTTCAAACGGAGAGAGCTATTTAGCTACTGAAGTGGGATTGTACTGGGTCACTGTAAGCAATAGCAACGGATGCCTGGGCTCCGATTCGGTATATGTGACTACCCATACATCCATCAGGCTGGAAGAGGCATTGGGGAAGGTCAATATCTATCCCAATCCGGTAAAAGAGATCCTGCATGTAGAGCTGGAGATGAATGTTGAGAGAGAAGTGGTCATTGAATTGTACTCTATGTCAAATGTGCTGGTTTACAAGGGTGAGATCAAACAGACCAATGCAACAGAGGCTCATATCAATGTTCAGGGCATGGCTCCAGGTGTTTACGCACTAAGAATTACTGCAGACAAAACTCCACATCATTTTCTGGTGGTGGTAGAGTAGCAGTATTGAAAATAAAAAGGGGCCTTCTTAATGAATTTTGAGAAGGCCCCTTTTTATCTGGCCGGCCCATAGGACAGAAAAAGCTGCTTTGTTTAATCCCTGGTCCAGGTTGTCGTTACTTTATAGGTATTCATCTGCCCGTCCACAAAGGTCTCGGTGTAGGAGAGTTTATCTTTGGTGAGAGTCTCAATATTGGAGGTAGAAGATGCCTCACCGTCAGGATCAAGAATCAGCTG
>DAOWNM010000159.1 GCA_030642565.1 Bacteroidota bacterium
GTGGTGGGTGACCGTATAGGGTCCGGCAAACACACTTACTGCCTCTCCGTGAAAAGCCTCTGTATTGGCAAAAAAGAGACTGTTCTCTGCCGAAAACTGCTTACCAATCTCCACTCCCTGGCCCACAAAACATTTATCAACAAGCGCACCGCCATCTATCCTGGAGCCGGTTAACATTATAAAATTTTTAGCAATTACATTCTCTCCGATGATAGCAGGCGCGTGAATATTGGAAGCGATGGTCCCATTGTGAAGGTGGGAAGTGCCCCTGATGATTGCGTGCTCTCCAATATTTACCTCACTGATAGTGCCACAGTTACGAATCCCGGCACCGGTCCCGATGGTCCCGGTATCGGAGGTTTTCATTGTTGTGTATGTATCGATGATCTTGTTGATGGATTTGATCCACAGCGCATCGTGCCGGTAGCTTACCACCATGTATGCCAGTTGCGCGGATAGTCTGTCAAACATTTTCAGTTCCCTTCCGCCGCCTTCATTGAGCACTTCGATCTCATATCCGTTTCCAAAGGAGGAGGGACCACTGACCGAAATGGATTGCACATTCTCCAGGATAACCCGGTCGCCAATCCTGTAATTCTTTACCAGTTGCACCTGGTCGATCAGGACATCATCTCCAATCTCGCAGCACTCAATTTTAGAATGATAGAGGCCAGAGGTTTTCTGTTCCCCGAACCCTGAGCTGATTGTTCCACCAAGCTTCCCCACTTTTACTTCACCCAGGAACCGGACCTGGTGGATATGATCTGTTGAGAATGGATCGGTTACTCTGATTTTTGACCAATCGGAAGAAAAACAGCCCTGGTTTTGAAGGGCTGTTATTTCAGAACTGTTTAGAAGACGATAACTCATTACTCGTTATGGTTGGGTATTTTATCACCGGCAATCTCTTCAATATCCTTGAAGTACTTTACAGATTCGACCTGCAGCTCCATGGTGGCAGGTTCGTCCAGAGATATCACTGCATGTTCGTGCAGTTGTAGCATGGAGATGGTCCACATGTGGCTTACCCCGCCTTCAATCACCTCCCGGACCGCGCGTGCCTTGTTAAATCCGGTGATAATAATAACCACCTCCTTTGCATCCATTACCGTACCTACTCCAACGGTCAGTGCCTGGGTGGGAACCTTCGACATGTCGCCGTCGAAGAAACGGGAATTGGCAAGGATGGTATCGTAACTAAGGGTTTTAACCCTGGTTCGGGAAACCAGCGACGACCCAGGCTCATTGAAGGCAATGTGTCCGTCAGGCCCAATTCCTCCAAGAAACAGTTCAATGCCTCCATACGCTTTTATTTTGGTCTCATAGTCTCTGCACACTTTTTCCAGATCAGGTGCATTGCCGTCGAGAATATTGATGTTCTCCTTGGGGATGTCGATGTGATTAAACAGGTTATCATACATGAAAGAGTAATAACTCTCGGGGTGATCCTCCGGTATGTTTACATATTCATCCATATTGAAAGTCACCACATTTTTAAAGGAGATCTCTCCAGCCTTGTACCTCCTGATCCACTCCTCATAAACCGGCATGGGTGATGAACCGGTGGGAAGCCCCATCACAAAAGGCTTATCGGCTGTCGGACCGAATGCTTCGATCTTTTTCCATATATAATCAGCTGTCCATATTCCTGTCTCTTTCTTGGTGTCTTTGATTACAATTCTCATCGTGTAGTAGTTTTAGTTATACAGTTTTAGTCAATATCATTCTCGCATCGCCAATAATGCTCCCCTTGCCTTCATCCAATACAAAGAGCGGGTTGATATCCAGCTCATCTATTTCAGGAAAATCTACTGCCAGCTGGCCCAGTCTCATAATTGCATCAACGATCGAGTCCAAATCTCTCGGATTTCGTCCCCGTGTTCCTTTCAGGATCTTAAAAGCCCTGGTCTGCTCAATCATATGCAGAGCCTCTTCCCGGCTAAGCGGTGCAACGCCAAAACTTACATCTCTGAATATTTCAACGAAGATCCCGCCCAATCCAAACATCACTACCGGGCCAAAGGAGGGATCCCTTTTAATTCCCAGAATGATCTCTTCACTCCCGGTGATCATCCTGATTACGTATAAACCAGCGATGAAGGCGTCGGGCATTGCCAATTTCACATTGCTGTGAATCCTTTCCCAGGCATCTTTTACCTCTTTAGCACTACCCAGATTCAGCTCAACACCCTTTGCCTCGGATTTATGTATGATGTCGTTTGAGACAACTTTGAGAACAACCGGGTACCCTATCTCTTCTGCGATGTTTACTGCTTCATCTGGAGTAGTGGCCAGTTTTCCGCTTGGGACCGGCAATCCATAGGTTTGCATCAATTCAATGGTTTCAACCTCCGGGATGTAGCTCCTACCATTGGAGTGTACTTTATCCATCAGCTTCCGGGCCAGTTCACCCTCTATATTTTCCAGGGCCGCTAACCGGTGCACCTTTGGTTGCAGGTGTTTATGGAAATGGTATACTGCAGCATATGAAGTGCACATCGATTCAGGAAGGGAATAATGGGGAATCTTGTGCTTCTGTAACAGGTCGATGCCCGAGGCCACATCTTTTTCTCCCATAAAAGAGGTATAGATGGGCTTGGTCTCTCCTTCGGCAATGCTGGCAATATCTGTCGCAATGGTATCGATATCTGTCATGGACTGGGGGGTCAGGATGACAAAGACCCCTGCCACATCGGGATCGTCGAAGGCAGCCTTTATGGCAGTCACATACCGATCCGATCGGGCATCTCCTATCACATCCACCGGGTTGTTGATATTCGCTGTAGCTGGAAGCGCTTTCTTCAGAATTTGTGTGGTCTCTTCCGAAAATTTTGCCAGCTTCAGCCCGCTGGAGATGGCAGCATCTGTGGTGAGTACCCCCGGGCCCCCTGCGTTAGTGATAATGGCCACTTTCTGCGATTCTGGAGGGGGTTGATAAGCAAAGGCAATGGCTTTGTTAAACATCTCCTCAATATGATCGCAGCGAATGATCCCGGCCTGCTTAAAAGCCGCATCGCAGATCTCATCTTTCCCGGTTAGCGACCCGGTGTGAGAGGCCGCTGCTGAAGCTCCTTCATTGGTCCGGCCCGATTTGATAATCAGAATTGGCTTTCCGCTTTTCTCAATCACCTCCTGAGCAGCCTTCATTAATCCTACGCCATCGGAGACCTCTTCCAGGTACATCAGGATGACTTTGGTTTCGTCATCATCCATCAGGTAATAAAGCAGGTCGATTTCACTGATATCCGCTTTATTCCCAAAGCTGATAAATTTGGAGAAACCGATATGTTTGGCCCTGGCATAGTCCAGCACTGCTGTGCAGAGGGCACCGCTCTGAGAGAGAAATGCAATACTTCCTCTCTCGGGCATCTCCCTGGCAAAGGAGGCGTTCAGGTTGGTTTCCGGGTCTGTATTGATCACACCCAGACAGTTGGGTCCGATAAGTGACATGTCATACTTCCTGGCAATATCGATGAGTTGTTTCTCTTTCTCTAACCCGGCTTCACCAACCTCCCTGAATCCGGCAGAGATAATGATGACCGATTTGATTCCTTTCTGGCCACATTGTTCGAGAGCCATGTGGCAAACCGAGCTGGGAAAGACCAGGATGGCCAGGTCAATGTCATCCGGAACATCAATCACATATTTGTAAGCCTTGATCCCTTTGATACTTTTTTCCCTTGGACTTACAGCATAGACAATACCATTGAACTCAGCCTTAAGGATACTTTCTAGGATGTCATGTGGAACGGTGCCTTTTACTCTGTTGGTACCTATGATGGCTACCGATTTCGGATGAAAGAGCGGTCCCAGATTTTTCTGTCGAAGTTGTAGTAAATTTTTCATGTGGGAGAGTTGTTAGGTTCGAACATGCCTGGTCTACACATACTCAGAGATAAAATTCACCGCATCGTCAATGGTCTGAATCTCAAGGGCTTTATCCTGGTCCATCTCAATATCAAACTCCTCTTCAAACCCGGCCACCAGTTCAATACTTTGCATCGAATCTGCTCCCAGATCGAATATGAAATTTGAATCATCGGTGATTTCGGAACTGTCCACTTTGAGCACACTGCTTACCACTTCCTTCACACGGGTTAAGATTTCAGTTTTTTCCATTGTAGAATTTTTTTTATTGGATATCAGGAACCTGATAAATGAGTTGTTGAAGATATAAAAATATCGATTCAATCCAATGTCTTAACAGAAAAAGGGTTCCTACCGGGATAGATCGAGCAGTTCCACCTTTCTGAAATCGAAGGGGTGACTCTCAGCCTGCAGGGCGATATAGCCTGAGGTGATTGGGGTGCCTTCAGCCTGCGGGTACCCTTCGGGGATGGAGCCGCCGCCTACCTGTGGTTTTTCGTAGGTCATCACCGTATCGCCATTGACCAGGTGATGGATGATGCTGTCGCCATATACCACCAGTTCGAAGAGGACCCACTCCTCCCCATCGTATGTGTCTGAGCTGGAGCTGGTACAGTGGCGGGTGATCAGTTCACCATCCATTACCACATTGGTCCCCGGTGTACAGAGGTTGCCAGTGGGCCGCTCTCCGTCACCCAGTCCGCCCAAAAATTGGGCCTCTATACTTACCGGGAACTCCTGGTCAAGCAGCATTGATTCGGGCGACTGGGCATGAAACATAATCCCGTTATTTTTCAGGGCCCATCCTGCTCCCCCTGTTACCTGCTCCCCTACAATGCGGTATTCAACCCTAAGTTTATAGTGGGAGTAGGGGTTTTTATAGAAGATGTGACCATACTCTCCGTCAAACGCTTCATACTGGTCGTAGCGTATCACCATCATTCCGTTCTCTACCCGGAAGGTGTTATTGAAATTCTCACCCAGCGGGTGTTTGGCCATTTTAATGGTCCACCCCTCCAGATCCTTTCCGTTAAAGAGCTGAATCCACTCCTGGGTGTGGACTGTTTTTTTACTTTGGGTTTCCTCTTTGCTGCCGGGATTCTGATTGCAGGAGCATATAATGACCAGGAGGATGGGGAGTAAACGAATCTTTTTCATATGAAGTCTTTTTTTGCGATTCATTGCAAGATACAAAATGAGTTCAATTTGTCCAGTTTGAATGAAACTAGAATTCATTTTACTACTTTCATGGTGATAACTGGTAAGATGAAACGGGTAGCATTCATTTTCGGATTCCTGCTGGGCGCTCTCTATCTTCTCCATGGCCAATCCTGGCTTATCCAGGGTACCATTGAAAATGGTGAGGAGGGACCGGTACTGCTTGCTTCTTACTGCGGCGACCGCTTCAGGGTGGTTGACAGCATGGATACAAGGTCCGGATTTTTCTATTTTATGCTTTCAGAAGAGGCTCCCCCGGGCATTTACAGGATTATCTATTCCGATAAAACAGGAGGAGTGAGGAGCCAGAAGAGGTTTGTTGAGTTTATATTCAACAGGGAGAATATTGAAATATTTGTGGCCTCCACGGAGCGGGGTCCGGTCCCTTACTTTGAGGGTTCCAGTGAGAACAAGGTCTACACCGGTTTTATGAATTTTGAACTGGAGTATGAGGCTCAGTTGATGACAGTTTACGGGCAGCTCTATCCCACCAGGATGGGAAAGGAGGGTCATGATGCAGTGGTGAGATACAGTGTACTTCAGTCTGAACGCACCCGGTATATGGACTCAATCACACAGCTCTATCCCGATCTCTATGCGGTACGAATCATGAATGCATTCAGGGCCCCCCTGATCCCCGGGGAGATGCCACACAAGCAGCGTATCGACACCCTGAAACTGTGTTTTTTTGATCATGCGGCCATTGATGATCCCGGGCTGCTCTCTGCCCCGGTCTATACCTTTAAACTGATCGATTATCTCTCCCTCTATAAGGTGGATACCCTGACAAAGGAGCTACAGGAGCTGCAGTTTATGGAGGCGGTGGACCGGATCATGATGAATGTATCGAGCGATGAGAAACTTCGCAGTTTTGTTGTGGAGTTCCTGCTGGAGGGGTTTGAGATGCTGGATATGGAACGGGTGCAAATGCATATTACCGATCACTACCTGGACGAGTCGTGCGAATCAGATATCGTGGAGCTGATTCTCTCCCGGATGGAGGGATACAAACAGATGGTTCCCGGAGCGCAGGCACCCGATTTCGTGATACGCGACCTGGTAGGGAGGAACCTCCGGCTTTCGGATCTTGCGGATTCTTATGTGCTTGTGATGTTCTGGGCCAGCAGCTGCGATCATTGCCGGGAGATGATGCCTGAACTGCATGAATGGTACCTTGCAGAGAACAGTATTGGACTGGAGGTGGTGACCATCTCCATCGATACCTCTGCTGTAGATTTTAAAAAGTTTGTTGATGAGCTTGATCCGCAGTGGATCACCGTGCATGATCCTCAGGGCTGGTTCGGAAAGGTGCCCTCCGATTATCACATCTATGCTACTCCATCCCTTTTCCTGCTGGATAGTGAGCGGACCATCCTGGCCA
>DAOWNM010000184.1 GCA_030642565.1 Bacteroidota bacterium
ATTCAGCCCCTATTGCCGCGACAGTATCATCAAACGCGTCCAGATCACGCCACCTCCACCCCAGGCGCAATTCCAGCCAGATTCTATGGGTTGTCCACCCCTGGATATCACCTTCAGGAATCAGAGTCTTTATGCAGACACTTATATCTAGGATTTTGACGATGGATCCTTTTCCACAGAGGCGACACCCACACACAGATTCTGGGAAAGTAAAAAGCATCATGTAAAGCTGACAGCATACGGTTTATCCGGGGTGGATTCCACCGAACAGATCGTACTGATCCATCAAAATCCTCAAGCACTATTTGACGCTTATCCCCGGGAGGTCAGGAACCTGAAACAGTTGATCAAATTTGTCAACTCCTCAATCAACTCCTCTGAATACCTTTGGGATTTTGGTGATGGAGAGAGTTCAAGGGATGAAAATCCATCCCATGTCTACCGGGAGGAAGGAATCTACACGGTTTCCCTTTATGTTAGGAGCGAGCACAATTGTCCCGATACACTGGTCAGGGAAAAATTGATCAATGTTTTACACGGTGAAGGCAGTACGGTCTTTCCCAACGCCTTTGTATGGAATGGGAGCGGACCCACAGGGGGGAACTGGGGTGAGAATGCCATTGACAATACGGTGTTTCATCCCCACCTGGAGAATGCCGTTAAATTGCACATGATCATCTATACCCGTTGGGGTGAGATGATATGGGAAACCAATAAGGTCTATATTGGATGGGATGGATACCTCAAATCAGGCGAACTGGTCCAACCGGGGGTCTATATTTACAAAGCATGGGTGACATACATCGATGGGTTGCAGGAATTGCTTACCGGCGATGTTACATTCCTTCACTAGGTCCATTTTAAAATCTGATTTATTATACTGTTATTTGTAGTCATTGCAACACTACAAACCAAATTACTCATGAAACTATACATTCCAAGTAACTACATTTCCATGCTCTCATTAAAAGAGACGGAAAGAGCCATTAAAATGGTAAAGGATTTTTTTGAGTTAAACCTGGCAGCAGAGTTGAAGTTAAGAAGGGTCACTGCACCCCTGTTCGTCCAGAGAGGAACCGGAATCAATGATGATCTGAACGGTACCGAACGACCGGTATCTTTCGAAGTGAAAGATATGGATGGAACCATTGCTGAAATTGTGCATTCACTGGCCAAATGGAAGCGCATGATGCTTGCCGATTATGAGATCGCCAATGGCTATGGTATCTATACCGATATGAATGCCCTTCGTCCCGATGAGGAGCTGGACAATATACACTCCATTTATGTGGACCAGTGGGACTGGGAAAAGATACTATTACCGGAAGAGAGGAACCTTGCTACTCTGAAGGCCATTGTTAACCAGATCTATTCGGTAATCAAGCGAACCGAGTTTATTGTATATGAAAACCATCCGGATATAGTCCCCATTCTTCCTGATACCATCCATTTCATTCACGCTGAAGAGTTACTTGAACGGTATCCCGATCTGAATCCTAAGGAGCGGGAATTTGAGATTGCCAGGGAATTCAATGCAGTTTTTATCATCGGGATCGGAAGTGACCTGGCCAATGGTCAGCCTCACGACGGCCGGGCTCCTGATTACGATGATTGGTCTACACCAACAGCCAATGGTTACAAGGGATTAAATGGTGATATTGTGGTCTGGAATCCCATCCTGGAAAATGCCTTTGAACTCTCCTCCATGGGAATCCGTGTAGATAAAACGGCCCTGATCAGGCAACTGGATATCCAGGGAAAGTCGGAACGCAAAGAGCTGTTGTTCCATAAAAGGTTGCTCGCAGGGGAATATCCTGAATCGGTAGGTGGTGGAATCGGACAATCCCGGCTCTGTATGTATTTTCTCCGGAAGGCCCATATTGGTGAGGTCCAGGCCAGCCTTTGGCCGGGACAAATGTACGATCATTGCCGTAAATCTGGTATCATACTCATGTAACAGAGATACCTTCAGGCTTTAAAAAGTTCTGCCACATGTTCCAGTTCTTCCATAATATGAATACCCTGGGGACAGAGTGGTTCACATTGGCCGCACTGAACACAATTGGATGCCTTTGCGGTTTCACTGAGTAACCCCTGGTACCTCAGTTTAGCAGCCGGATCCTGCACCATATAGTGATCGTTGCATAGTGCAAAGTTGCGGGGGATATTGACCCCTTCCGGACACGGCATGCAGTAACCACAATCGGTACAATTCACCCTCTGCAACTCCCTGGTTATTCCAATGGCACATTGAAGGGAATCCTTATCTTTCGCTGTCCACTCCTTTTGGGAGAAATCATTGGCCAACTGAATGTTTTCCTTCACATGATCGAGGTGCGACATACCACTCAGCACCACCGTCACTTCGGGCTGCTCCCACAACCAGTGGAGGGCCCACTCCACCGCTGTTCTCCCCGGAGCTGCCTCCAGCATCACTTTCCTGGCAGCGGGTGGAAGCCCGTTTACCAGTGTTCCTCCCCGCAGAGGCTCCATGGCCACAACTGCCAGCCCCTTCTCAGCTGCATATTTCAAACCCTCCCTTCCAGCCTGGAACTCCACATCAAGGTAGTTGTACTGGATCTGGCAAAAGGTCCAGTTATAGGCATCCACAATCTCCTTGAACAGGCCAACCTCATCGTGATAGGAGAAGCCGGCATAACGGATCTTCCCCGCTTCAATGGCGCTGTTCAGAAATTCAAGAACACCAAATTGAAGCAGTTTTCTCCACGATATACGATCCAGTGAGTGCAGAAGGTAAAAATCGATGGCCCCGGTATCGAGCCTCTCCAGTTGTTCATCCAGGAACCTATCCATATCTTCCCTGGATTCTACCAGCCATGACGGAAGCTTGGTGGCCAGATATACCTTCTCCCTGTAACCTTTTTTTAGCGCTTTGGCCAGAAAGGGTTCACTTGCACCCCCTTTTGAAAAATCAATAGCATGATAGGAATAGGCTGTATCAAAATAGTTAATCCCATTATCGATGGCATGATGGATCATCTTCATGGCTTGCTCCTCATCGATCCTGGAATTATCATTTTCGATCACCGGGAAGCGCATGCATCCAAATCCCAGCACGGAAACCTGACATCCGGTTTTCCCAAAAGTAACCTCTCTCATACAGCCTAATATAGACGATAACTTACAAATGCCACATGTTCACTGTCGGGCGACCAGGAGGGCACATTGATGGTGCCCTGTCCGCCAAATAGTTTTGTCATGACCCGGACCTCTTTTGTATCCAGGTTCATCAGGCGGAGCATTACATCCTTGTTGGGCGGATGGGAACCGGCAGGAACATCTGTTCCGAAAGTAATATAGACAATCCAACGGCCATCTGGAGAAGGGTGTGCAAACCAGTCGTTATACTTATCGGTGGTAACCTGTTCCTGCTCACTGCCATCGGCCTTCATTCTCCAGATTTGCATGACACCTGTACGGACAGAATTAAAATAGATGTATTGGCCATCGGGAGAATAATCGGGGCCATCATCCAGTCCTTCTGCAGTGGTTAATCGCTTTTCTCTCCCACCTGCAAAAGGAATGGTGTAGACATCATAATTACCGTTCCGCTCAGCACAATAAGCAAGGGTTTTGCCATCGGGCGACCATCCATGCCAGTATGATGGGCTCAAAGAGGTGATCTTTTCCGGATCGCCACCTTCCACAGGGAGTGAGTAGATCATTGAACGGCCGGTTTCTGTCCCGTCGCTGATCACCAGTTGTGTTCCATCAGGAGAGATTCCGTGATCGTTATTGATCCTCCTTGCAAATCCGGTAGGGATTAATTCTGGATTTCCGCCCTCTATCGGAATCTTGTATAACTGGCCACGACCGTTGTAAATCAAAGTGTCACCATCGGGCGACCAGTTAGGAGCTTCAATATGACTATCAGTATGGTAGACAACCCGTCTGTTGAACGATGCAATGGCAATGGTTTCCAGTGTGCTTTCAATCAACTTTAATGAATCTGGTTTCTGGACAATGGGGTCAATCCGGACATTGGAGAATATGGCTGTTTCGATGGTATCGTTGTTGTGTGCACTAACACCCAGTCCGATGTAAAAAGGCTCTGTAAACAGGAGCTTAAAAGTCCCCCCGGAGTATTTAAGCGATTCATCCCCAACTGCAGCTGACATAGAAATATAATCACCAATTTTCTCAATTCGCACCCTCCCCGGTGAAGAGATATTGGCCTGAACCACCCTGGTTACATCCCCGGGGGCACCCCTGTACTGGATCGATGTGAGTCCGTCTCCATGAACTGCTGCATCCACATATGCTGAGGCACTGTCCAGGTTCTGACGGATAATCAGGCAGGCTTTTCTATGGGGTTCAACTCCCCTTCCTACCCACTCAATGTCGGCTGCAATAGAAATATCTCCTGACACTTTCTTCCATACATAGTGGAGTTCATCACTATCGAACCACATATTGGTTCCGCCTCCAGATACCGCATATGAGCTGTCGGAAGGATCGAATGTAAACGATCCGGCATACCCGACATTTCCAATATCACTATTTCCTTCGAAAATCCCCAGATCGGGCTCGCTGTTGCATGAGCTTAAGGAGAGAACCAAAATAATCCAGGCACAATGAATCTTTAGTAGTTTCATACTTAAAGTTCTTTATATTTTCAGTTAAAAGGTAAGCAATTCCCGCCCCTCTATAATATAATTCGTCAGTTCTTTTCCGATATATAATACAGTGATTCCCAATTCCTCAAGTTTATCAGAAACTCCATACTGGTCCGTTTTTAAAGCCACATCTCTGTCACCGCTGGTCCAGACAACAACCAGCTGACGAAAGCTATACAAACTCTTGTCTTGATTTTCATATTGAATCCTCCTGTGGGTTTAATATGTTAATATGTGGGGTGACTTTTGCTAAGTAAGTGAATACATGTACCTTGGTGGATAAAGAAATCCATAAATTTGTGTCATACAATACTTGCACAGGGAAATGTTGAGAATTACGAAACCACGACTGTTGATATGCCACTTGCGTTCAGACATCCCGTAGATATTGATGAAGTGTGGAAAGAGATGCCCTGTGCCGATTGCCACTGGTACCTGTATTAGATTCACTTGCCCTTATTAAACCGGCTGCCATAATGACACTTAACTGCGTGATTAGCATGTCATTATGGCATTTATCTTCGTGGCTTTAAAAAAAACTACTTTGGATTTTGATATAATAATCACATTTATTGCACTTTACAAAATCCATGTTCTTCAACTTCGGTTTATCTGGCTCGGAATTTGTCCAGTGAGTATACAACGAATTTGATAATAAATATAGAAAGATGGACCTTAATAAGTTTACCATAAAAACCCAGGAGGCTGTGCAAAGGGCTCAGCAACTTGCTGTCGAGAATGAGAACCAATCCATTGAATGCGGACACATACTCAAAGGTGTCCTGGCGGTGGATGAGAATGTGATTCCCCATCTGTTTCAAAAGCTATCGGCTAATCTGAATGGTTTTAGTCTGGCACTTGACCACCTGTTGAAGAGCTATCCGGTAGTCTCCGGAGGCCAACAATATCTGTCTGACAATGTAAATAAAGCATAGAACCATGCACTAACATGCAGGAAGGAATTTGGGGATGAATACGTTACCCTTGAACACATTTTACTTGGGGTACTTCAAACCAAAGACAGTACCAGTCAACTACTCAAGGATGCGGGTGTGTCTGAAAAAGAGCTGAAAGCGGCTATTTTAGAGTTTCGCAATGGATCAAAAGTCCAAAGTCAAACGGTTGAA
>DAOWNM010000095.1 GCA_030642565.1 Bacteroidota bacterium
TCCATTATTAAGGCTCAGATGTTTGAAGGGCTCCAGCCTTTCCTTGATAGTGATGCAACCCTGGATGATTTTATTAACGGACAGGATTATATCATCAGTTCACATAAGGTAGGTCCCACCATTGCCGATGATATCAAGCGAGCCGCTGTAATTGTGATCTTTGCATCGCTGTTGATCATTTTCCTCTATATCCTGGCCAGGTTCCGAAACTGGCAGTTTGGTTTGGGCGCCCTGGCAGCACTGGTGCATGATGTGATGATTGTACTCGGACTCTTCTCCATCCTGGATGGATTGATGCCATTCTCGCTGGAGCTTGACCAGTCCTTTATAGCGGCCATACTTACTGTGGTGGGTTACTCCATTAACGATACCGTGGTGGTGTTTGACCGGATCAGGGAGTATGTGGGACTGCAGAAGAAACGGGAGCGTAAGGAGATCTTCAATACCGCCCTGAATAGTACACTGAGCCGTACCTTCAGTACCTCCCTGAGTACTTTCTTTGTAGTGCTGTCTGTCTTTATCTTGGGAGGAGATATGATCCGGGGCTTTACATTTGCACTGTTGATTGGTATAGTTGTTGGTACCTACTCATCGCTGTTCATCGCTACGCCGGTAGTATATGATACCATCAAAGGGGATGAGACTATCCGCGTACTGAAAGGCACTGTAAGAAAATAGGAACTATAATAACCTCTACTTAGGGGTGTGGGAGCTGATCTTAAAGATGAAGCCCACACCCCTTTTTGTTTCCAGTGATACAGTCGGTTCGGCCTGAATATATTTTCTCAGTCTCGATATAAACACATCCATGGAACGGCCCAGGAAATAGTCGTTTTGTCCCCAGAGCTCCTCCAGGATCTGTTCTCTTTTAACTACTGTATTCTGGTTTTCGATCAGGTATTTCAACAGCTCCGATTCCCTGGGGGTCAGATTAAAGCTGTTCTCACCATCTTCAATCAACAGTTCACCATATTGAATATGCAGCCGTCCAATTCTGGCGGAGCTGGCTTCCTCCTTCCCGGCCCTTTTTAAAATATTATTCAGCCTGAGTACCAACTCTTCTGCCTCAAAAGGTTTGGTGATATAGTCATCTGCGCCGATTTTCAGCCCCTTTAGCCGGTCCTCTTTCTGGTTCTTGGCCGTCAGGAAGATCACAGGCATACCTGCAACAAGCTTTCGAATCTCTCCGGCCAGAGTAAACCCATCCATCACGGGCATCATGACATCCAGGATGCAGAGGTCCACATGGTTCTTCTGGAATACCTTCAGGCCGTGTTTGCCATGATTGGCTGTATATACATTAAAACCAGATAGCTCCAGGTACTGTGCCAGTACCTTCTGGAGATCAATATCATCTTCAACAAGTAACAGGTCCATCATCTGTTGGAATTTTAATATAAAAGGTGGTGCCTTCTCCTGGTCTGCTCTGAACCGTGATGGTCCCCCGGTGCGCCTCCACAATCTGTTTAACATAATAGAGTCCGAGTCCCAGGCCCCTGATTACACGCTGCTTGGCCTCTTCACCCCTGTAGAATTTCTCAAAGAGATGTTTCAAATCTTCTTTCTTAATTCCAGGTCCATTATCCGATACCCCTAACGATAAACAGTGATCATTATCCTTTACCTCCAGGGCGATTTTGCATGGACTGTAGCCATAGCGGATAGCGTTGGAAAAAAGGTTGTTCAGTACGGTGGCCATATGGACCTCATCAAGCAGGTGGGTGCTCTGATTCAGCTGGATATCCAGATTGATCTCTGGAGCTGCATCTCCCTGTTCCAGAAGAAATCCATTAACCAGCTGCCTGATCCAACCATCCAGCATCAGGTGTTCGGGCTTCAGTTTCACCTGGTCCTTCTCCCAGATATTAATATCGAGTATCCGGTCGATCAGCTCCGACAGGTGTTTGTTCTGTCGCTTAATCAAGCCCGAAAGCTCCTCTACCCTTTTGGGGTTCTCAATGATCGACCGGTTGCTAAGGGAGCTGGAGGCAACTGAAATGGTGGAGAGGGGAGTTTTCAGTTCATGGGTCATATTATTGATAAAATCGCTTTTCATCTCCGACAACCGCTTCTGCTGCAACATATTTCGGAGTGTCAGGATAAAAACGGTAAACACAAGGATCAGGGTAAAGAGATCCAGTACAAGGATCAGCCACATCTCTTTCAGGATCAGTTGTGACCGGTTCACAAAATCAATATATATACCATAGGAGACACTAAAAAAATTGCGTTCGTGAGTAAAATTGCCCGCTAACAACGCATTGGGAGGCGCCTGGGGGAGCAGCTGGCCGTTGGGATAGACCTGTTGTTTATAGCCGATATCCACCAGGAAGAGCTCATCGATCTGCAGGTGGTAGGTGAATTCAGGATTCTCCCCTGCCTTGCGGATATAATCGCTGATAAAATATTCGGGTTCCCTGTAGTGGCTGAGAATCTCCTGAAAAACCTCCCCCGGCGTCCGGGACAAAGAATCAGGTGAGGAAAACATAAACTCAATAGCTTTGTTGTCCAGGAGGAAAAGCACGGAATCAAAATCATAATTATAATCCATGCTATTGAATTTGGACATCCCCTCTTTTACCAGGTTTCCAAACCTGGTATCGAACTGCTCCTTCTTGGTACGGTATGTTTCGGTGATAAAGACATACTGTACCGCGATAAGCACCAGCAGTGCCAGGGCGGACAATCCTATGAGAAAACGGCTCTTCATGGGTTACAACTCAACAGCTAAGATAATCTCTTTCCTGCATCGTTAACCAACCATTAACACTCTATTAACCAAGATGCACGGCTTTGTGCCCTATTTTTGTATAAGAAACCCATTAAAAATTGCACCATGAAAAAACAGACCATATTCAGGATCCTTCCTGTAACCCTGACATTGCTTCTACTGGGTTCCGTAGCAATGGCCCAGCAGACCCCGACGGCTGAGGAGAAGATGAAAGCCAAGCAGGCTCAGCTTGAGCAGCAGCAGGAGGAGATGAAAGAGCAGCAGCAAATAACAATACAACTGGAACGCGCCTATGCTGAACAGGCCAGGGAATCGGCCAGGGCCAGGAGTTCAGCAAGGGTCTACTCTTACAGCAGCGGCAGTTCGGACGAGAAACCCTATGTGTTTTTTTCGGGTGGACAGGAAAGCCAGTCACAGCTTATTATCAGGAACAGCTATAGAGGAACATCCGATACTTCCAAGGGTGAATTTGATGTGAATGAAAGCACCACTCATATAAGGTGTATGATCAACGGGAAAGTCCGCTCAGGAAAAATCACCATCAAGGTGCTCTATCCCGGAGGGAAGGTATTTAAAAATCTTTCCATTACCTCTTCTGCCGAGATCTCATTCACCCAATCGCTCTCCATAAAAGAGGAGGAGAAGAAAAAATATATAGGATCGTGGAATTATGAAGTGACGGCAGACAAAGCAGAAGGAAGCTATATGTTGTCGTTTATGACCCAATAGGGGAACCCTCATTGCAGTTCCAATTACGTCCAGGGCTATTCTGATTCAAATCAGGATGGCCTTTTTCTTCTTATGAATTGCTATATTTGCGTAAATCAAAGCAAGAATGTTTGGGATTATACTATTTATTAGCGGGCAGGAGATCATATTTGCTGTTTTGATCGTATTGTTGTTGTTTGGATCCAAGGAAATTCCCAAGTTTGCCAGGACATTTGGGAAGGGGATGAAAGAGTTCAGAAAAGCCACCGACGATATCAAGCAGGAATTTGAAAACAGTACCCCGGAGGTGATGGAAGATTTCAAGGAGATCAAGAAGAACCTTACTAAAGATGTCAATGATATTAAGAAGAATCTCACAAAAGATGCCAATGAGATCAGCAAGAATCTCACAAAGGATGCCAGTGAGATTAGCAAAAATCTGAGCAAGAATGCTGATGCAGTTGCTAAGGGTGTAAAAAAGAACCTGGACATCAGTTAGAGCGACCCCATACCCATGGCACAAGTTTACCTCTTACTGTTTGCCGGACTTATACTGCTTTTTGTCAGCGGGAAATTCCTGGTAGATAGCAGTGTGGCCATCTCCCGGCGATTGAGGATTCCCAGGATGATTATCGGACTTACCGTGGTGGCCTTCGGAACCTCGGCTCCCGAGCTGCTTGTGAGTCTGCAGGCCGCTTTTTCAGGTTACCCCGAAATTGCCATGGGGAATGTGGTGGGAAGCAATATCTCTAACATCATGCTGGTTCTCGCCATTACCGCACTTATTTTTCCTATCCCTGCGCCTGCCTCTTCGGTGAAGCGAGACTGGCCCATTATGATGGGGGTCTCCCTGCTCCTTTTTGGTTTTTCAATGAATGGATGGGTCTCCAGATTGGAAGGGGCGGTGTTAGTAGGATTGCTTGCTGGATATATAGCTTATTTAGTGGTTCGTGCCAGGGGCGCAACGCCCTCAGAAACCGTTGAAAAGACAGAAGGAGCCATGAAGTGGTGGGTGGCGGTAATCATATTGCTGGTATCATGTGCGGGGCTGGCATTTGGTGCCGATCTGCTGGTGGATAATGTGGCACTGGTTGCAGAGGAGTTAGACATATCCAAAAGGGTGGTTTCCATCACCATGGTAGCAGTGGGCACCAGCATCCCGGAGATGGCTACCAGCGTCATTGCTGCACTCAAGAAGGAGACCGATATTTTGGTAGGAAACATCATTGGCTCCAACATTATGAACATCCTTTCGGTGCTGGGCTTCACCAGCCTGGTGAGCCCCATCAGTGTCGGTAGGGAGATTGCCAGGTTTGATATTCCATGGATGCTGGGTGTATCTCTTCTTCTGTTGTTGCTAATGCTGCCTGCTGCCCGCTCGCGTATCACCAGGTGGGAGGGTAGCCTTATGATTATCATCTATCTGTTGTATATTTACCTCTTATTTTAATGGAATGATCAGCGCATCTGAAATCACTAAATCATTCGGGGACCTGCAGGTATTAAAGGGGATTAGTCTTGAAATTGCTTCTGGTGAAGTGGTTTCAATAGTTGGTGCGTCGGGTGCCGGCAAAACCACACTCCTCCAGATCCTGGGAACCCTCAGTAAGCAGGATGCAGGGAACATCACCATCAACGGGATCCAAACCAATCAGCTTAACGGAAGCAAGCTGGCCCGTTTCAGAAACCTGCATATTGGATTTGTATTCCAGTTTCACCAGCTTCTGCCGGAATTTAATGCCCATGAGAATGTTTGTATTCCGGGATTTATTGCCAACAGGCCAAGGAGGGAGGTCGAAGATCGGGCAAAGGAGTTGTTGGATTTCCTGGGACTCCAGGGACGTTTTGATCATAAGCCTTCCGAGCTTTCAGGAGGTGAGCAACAGCGGGTGGCAGTGGCACGGGCACTGATCAATGATCCGGAAGTGATCCTGGCCGATGAACCCTCCGGAAATCTGGATACGAAAAACAAACAAGAGTTGCATAAGCTCTTTATGACTTTGCGGGACCGGTTCCAGAAAACCCTGGTGATTGTAACTCACGATCTAAGCCTGGCCAGCATGGCCGACCGCATCATCACCATGAAGGATGGGCTGATTGTGTAGGATAGGTGGGCCCTCTTAAGGGATGCTGACCTCCTCTTCTATAAACCGGATGCCATACGTTTTAAGCTCTTCAAGTACCGGGTTGTATATCTCTGGCTGAATGGGGAGCTGAACTCCTTTCTCCTGGTATGTTCCTTCGAGAATCTGCCGGGCCACCATGGCAAGGGGCAGCCCCACTGTCATGGACATGGCTGTATGTTTTATATTTTCTCCAATGCAGACCATGGTGGAGAATCTCTTTTTATGGATCCCCTCTTTTTCAAAATCGAATTGGTGCTGCATCACGATCATATCTTTGTCGCCCGGATTGAGATGCCATTTCTCCTCCAGGATTTTCTGGAGAACCTTGGCAGGGGTCAGACCGGCCACCCCGATTTTGGTATCATCAAAGATGCCCAGCCATCTCAGCCTCTCCATCATGACTGAATCCTTATCAAGGCCCAGGTAATTCGACAGTTTCTGATCCACAGGAATATCGGTCCGAAAGGCCATAAAGCTATTGATGAACTCCCGGTAGGTCATCTCATCAGTATTCTCCATCACATAGGTGTCATCGGTAGCCCCCAACTGCACAAAGGTGTTCCATGCTTCGCAATATCCCGGACGGCGAATGGTCCCCCTGAACATGGTCTCCAAGTTATGTAGCCCGTAGGTTTCCCTGTAGGTAAGAGAATCCCTGTTTCCATATACTTCGAACTCGCCAAGCTCCGGGACATGTATGGTCTCGATACGACTAAATACTTTATGATAGGGGATATATTTGAATTTCCCGTTGTGTAGGAACCGGGCGCCATCATGTCCGGCCAGCACTACGTTCCTGGGATTCCAGGTAAACTTGTACCTCCAGGGATTATTCTCATAGCCCGGAGCTACCAGTCCACCCGTGCTCGATTCAAATGCCTTCAGCTCGCCACCCTCTTCCCTGATCCTGTTGATCATTTGCATGGCCGACATATGGTCGATTCCCGGATCCACACCACACTCATTCATCAGCACAATTCCCTTCTCCCTGGCTTCACTGTCCAGGGCTCTGATAGCAGGAGAGAGGTAAGAGGCGGTGACCATATCTCTTCCCAGTTCCACGCAATATTCGGCCACCAGGTGGTGCATCCTGGCCGGGAGCATACTGATCACAATGTTTGCCCGTTCTATCTCTTCCCGGCGCTGAACAGGATCATGCACATCAAAGAGAAAAGCTTCTCCTTCGGGATGATCTTCTACCCGTTCAATGGCATTTTCAAGTTTGATATCACCCACACGGATCTTCCATTGGTGGTGCGGATGGTCCAGGAAATATTTAATCAGTGAGGTAGAGGAGAGTCCTGCGCCCAGGATAAGAACTGTCTGCATAGGTTTAATTTTTTAGCTGCGCCTTCAGGATCCGGGCTATATATTTTCCAATAATGTCGAATTCAATGTTGACCACTGTTCCTACTTTGAACTGATGAAAATTGGTTACTTCGTAGGTAAATGGGATAATGGCTACCTGGAATGATTTCTCCTGCGAGTTGACCACAGTCAGGCTTACTCCGTTTACCGATACAGAACCTTTCTCTACGGTGATATGCTCCTCTCCTTTGGGTTCGTACGAAAAAGTATAGTACCAGCTTCCTTCAGCTTCCTTTACTTCTGTACAGGTGGCGGTCAAATCCACATGTCCCTGTACCATATGTCCATCCAATCTGGAGTCGAGTTTCGTGCTGCGCTCCAGGTTTACCTTATCACCCACCTGGAGCAATCCGAGGTTCGATTTCTGAAGGGTCTCCAGAATGGCGGTGACCGTATAGGTATCCTCTTCAATGCGGACTACCGTAAGACATACCCCGTTGTGTGAGATGCTCTGGTCGATTTTCAACTCGTCGGTAAACGAACACTGCATGGTGATGTGCAGATTCTCCTTCTCTCTTTCAAGACGGACCACCATAGCGGCCTCTTCAACAATTCCTGAAAACATGGTAAAATGTTAGAGTGTTAAAAATATTGGAATAAAGCTATATACAATATTCCAATGAACTAGGACCCGATTATATGTTTAAGAAACGCTGAATACCTTCTTGAATCTGTCTATATAATCCAGCTTCTCCCAAGTGAAGAGCTCCACTTCGATGCTCTTTGAAGCCCAGTATTGTGAATCGAAAATTTTCCTGACGGTCTTCGGTGTGCGACCCATATGTCCGTAAGAAGCTGTCTCCAGGTAGATAGGGTTTCGCAGCTTCAGCCCCTGTTCAATGGCAGCGGGCCTCAGGTCATATACCTCTTCAATCTTATTGGCAATTTCACTATCTGTCAGATCCACATTGGATTTCCCGTAGGTGTTTACAAAAATTCCGATGGGTTCAACAACGCCAATGGCGTAGGAGAGCTGTACCAGGATCTCATCGGCAATTCCTGCAGCCACTATATTCTTGGCAATATGGCGTGCAGCATATGCTGCTGAACGGTCTACTTTCGAAGGATCTTTGCCCGAAAAGGCGCCACCACCATGAGCCCCTTTGCCACCATAAGTATCCACAATAATCTTACGGCCTGTGAGCCCGGTGTCTCCATGTGGACCTCCAATCACAAATTTCCCTGTGGGATTTATATGAAGGATAAATTGATTATCGAAAAGCAGCTGCAGACGCTCAGGAAGCTGCTTGACTACCCTTGGGATCAGAATCTCCTTTACATCACTTTTGATCTTTTCCAGCATTCGTTCATCGTCATTATCGAACTCGTCATGCTGTGTGGAGACAACCACCGTATGTACCCGGATGGGTGTATCGTTGTCATCGTACTCGATGGTAACCTGCGATTTAGAGTCGGGCCGGAGGTAGGTCATCACCTTCTCCTCTCTGCGTATTTCGGCCAGCTCAATCAACAGCCTGTGACTCAGTTCCAGGGGGAGGGGCATAAAATTGTCTGTTTCGGTGGTGGCATAACCGAACATCATGCCCTGATCGCCAGCACCCTGCTCCATGGGATCTTCCCTGTCCACACCCCGGTTGATATCGTGACTCTGTTCATGGATCAGTGTAATGACCCCACAGGAGTTGTATTCAAACTGATAGTCGCTTTTTGTATACCCGATTTTCTTTATGGTCTCTCTGGCCACTTTCTGAACATCAATGTAGGTAGAGGTACGAACCTCTCCGGCCAGAACCACCTGTCCGGTCGTTACCAGGGTTTCACATGCAACTTTTGATTGTGGATCGAATGCAAGAAATTCATCCAGCAATGCATCCGATATCTGGTCGGCTACTTTATCGGGATGACCTTCAGAAACCGATTCGGAGGTAAATAGATATGCCATGACAATATAATATTATATGTAATACATTAAAGATAAGGAAGATGACCGATTGCCGAAGAGAGTCTGTTTTAGCATTTTTTTTCGTGGTTGCAATCAGTCAAATCTCTCCACATCGACCCGACAAAGGAAACAATTTTCGGGCATGTAGCAAAAAAAAGCA
>DAOWNM010000001.1 GCA_030642565.1 Bacteroidota bacterium
ATCTATTTCGAGGCCCTACAAACTGGTTTTTGAAGATTAAATCTCCTTATCAGAGATCTTTCAGCAGTCCATTATCTTCCAGCAGTCCATTATCTTCCAGCAGGCTGTCATCCACCAGATTTGGCAGCGTCACCTTCAACAGGGGGGTACGCTCCATCTCCCGCTCAATGGTGCGGATGGCCCCATCATTTCTGGCCCAGCTTCTTCTTGCGATCCCGTTGTTTACATCCCAGTGCAACATCCCCTCCAGCCTGCGATCCGCCTCCGCAGTACCATCCAGCAACATGCCAAAACCACCATTGATCACCTCTCCCCAGCCCACTCCACCGCCATTGTGCAGCGAGACCCAGGTGGCCCCCCGAAAGGCGTCCCCGATCACATTCTGAACCGCCATATCGGCAGTAAAAGCCGAACCATCGTATATATTGGAGGTCTCCCTGTATGGAGAATCGGTCCCCGACACATCGTGGTGGTCGCGACCCAGTACAACCGGTGCCGAGATCTCCCCCTCTCTGATGGCCCTGTTAAATGCCTTTGCAATGGCAATACGTCCCTGGCCGTCGGCATAGAGGATTCGGGCCTGCGATCCCACCACCATCCGGTGACCCTCTGCCTCCCTGATCCAATGCAGGTTGTCCTCCAATTGTCCCCGGATCTCTTCAGGTGCCTCAGCGGCCATTTGCTCCAGCACCTCAGCCGCAATGCGGTCAGTTACCGCCAGATCTTTGGGATCCGATGAGGTGCAGACCCACCTGAAGGGACCAAATCCATAATCAAAGAAGAGCGGTCCCATGATCGCCTGAACATACGACTGGTACCGGTAGGTTCCATCCTTTTGGAAAACATCGGCTCCCGCCCTGCCAGACTCCAGCAAAAAGGCGTTCCCGTAATCCCAGAAATACATCCCCTTCCCAACCAGTCCGTTTACGGCCTTTACATGCCTGCGAAGGGAAGCATAGACCACCTCCTTAAACCTCTCCGGCTCATCGGCCATCATCCGGTTGGCCTCTTCAAAGCCGACTCCGGCCGGGTAGTATCCACCGGCAAACGGATTGTGAAGGGAGGTCTGGTCGGATCCCAGTTCCACCGGGATCTCCATTTCGAGCAGATACTCCCACAGATCCACCACATTGCCCTCGTAGGCCAGGGAGACTGCCTCCCTGTTCTGACGCGCCTTCTCAATTCTTTCGGAGAGCAGTTTCAGGTCGGTAAAGACCTCATCCACCCAACCCTGGGAATGACGCATGACAGTGGCCCTCGGGTTCACCTCAGCTACCACGCAGATTCCCCCCGCAATCACCGTGGCTTTGGGCTGGGCACCCGACATTCCGCCCAGTCCGGAGGTAACAAAAACCTTCCCTGCCAGGGTTCCATCGCTGTCCTTCAGTTTGAGCCTGCCGGCATTTAATACAGTAATGGTGGTCCCATGAACAATGCCCTGGGGACCGATATACATAAAGGAGCCGGCGGTCATCTGTCCATACTGGGTAACCCCCAACGCATTCATCCGCTCATACTCATCCTGTCCCGAGTAGTTAGGGATCACCATCCCATTGGTCACCACCACCCTGGGTGCCTCCCTGTGGGAGGGAAATAGTCCCATGGGATGTCCCGAATAGAGAACCAGGGTCTGCTCGTCAGTCATCTCTGCCAGATACTTCATGGTGAGCCGGTACTGGGCCCAGTTCTGAAAAACGGCACCATTTCCTCCGTAGGTAATCAACTCGTCAGGGTACTGCGCCACCACATGGTCCAGATTGTTGGAGAGCATCACCATGATGGCCCCCGCCTGCAGTGATCGGTGCGGGTATGCATCCAGGCTGCGGGCAGAAATGGCATATGAGGGCCTGTAGCGATACATACATATAGATCCGGCCAGCTTGCTTCAGTTCGGCAGCAAACTCCTTTACCATCACGGGATGGTGTTGCTTCGGTATATACCTGAGTGCGTTCCGGAGTGCCAGTTTTTTCTCAGCAGGTGTCAGAATATCCTTTCGCCTGGGAGCATGGTTCAGCCCCGGGTCAGGTAGTTGTTGTGGCGGCAGTTGTGCTGGAATCCCCTCCAGGATGGCAGCTTTGAATTGTTCTGGATTCATCTTCACTTAAATCTCATATTATGACATAAAAGTACAAAAATCAAAATCCAGCCGGGAAGGTGAACAGGGGGTTATAAAACACATGGCATCCAAATGTTTTCATAAAGAGATCACAGGCATTCACATCATCTCCTGTTTTGATCGATTTTTCACCGATATTTGGCCATTCCAACAGCAGTAAGCCGGACATTGATTATATTTGCTCTTTCTAAACTGTAAATGATTAATCAATACTGATATGAACAAGAAAAACAGAACCTGGATCATCGTTGTCGTGGTCCTTATTGTAGTCGTACTGGGAACATTTCGCTGGGGCATCAGAACATATAACGGATTTGTGGCATTTGAAGAGGGCATTGAGGGTCAGTGGGCCAATGTGGAAAATGTCTACCAGCGGCGGGCCGACCTGATCCCCAATCTGGTCAGTACAGTGAAAGGGTATGCCGAACATGAACAGGAGACCTTTACCCAGGTGATTGAGGCACGTGCCAAGGCCACCAGTGTAACCATCGACCCGTCCAACATCACGCCCGAGTCGCTGGCAGCGTTCCAGCAGGCTCAGGATGGTTTAAGCTCTGCACTCTCAAGATTGCTGGTCACCGTTGAACAATATCCCGAGCTGAAAGCCAACCAGAACTTCCTGGAGCTCCAGGCCCAGTTGGAGGGTACCGAAAACCGCATTGCAGTTGAACGGCGCAAATTCAACGAGGTAACCCGGGGATTCAATACATCCATCCGAAGATTCCCGGCCAGCATCGTAGCAAACAGCCAGGGGTTTGAGAAGAAGGGGTATTTTGAGGCTGTTGCCGGCAGTGAAACCGCACCTGTTGTTGAATTTTAGAGGTAAAAGAAAGAAGCTATGAACGCTGCAAATTTTTTCTCCAAAGAGGAGAAGGAGCTGATCAAATCAGCAGTAAAGGAGGCCGAACTCAACACTTCGGGCGAGATCCGGGTGCATATTGATAACCACTGCAAAGAAGAGGTAATGGACCGGGCAGCCTGGTGGTTTAAAAAGCTGGAGATGCAAAAAACCGAGCAGCGCAATGGGGTGCTCTTCTACCTGGCGGTGAAGGATCATAAGTTTGCCATCCTGGGCGATGCAGGGATTAATTCGGTCACTCCCGACGATTTCTGGGACACTATCAAATCGACCATGCTGGGCCACTTTATGGAGGGTGAATTTACCACCGGTCTCAAGGAGGGCATCCTGATGGCCGGCCAGGCCCTGAAAAATCGGTTCCCCTACCAGGATGGGGATGTCAATGAGTTGTCGGACGAAATATCATTTGGAGGAGAAGCGCAATGAAAAAACCGGTAATTATAGTCCTGTCTCTCCTGCTTTTGCTCCCGTTGTGGAGCACAGCACAGGAGAAGCTCCCGGTACCATCGGCACCGCAATCATGGGTGAACGACTATGCGGGTGTGTTCAGCAGTGCAGAAGCAGATGCACTGGAGAGAAAACTGAATGAATTTGAGTACCGCACCTCCACCCAGATCTTCGTGATAACTCTGGATGATAACGGAGGCTATTCCGTCTCCGACCTGGCTCCCAGGATCGGTGAAGCCTGGGGAGTGGGGCAGCAGGGTAAGGATAACGGCCTGCTGATGGTTGTGGATATGCAGGAGAGGGATGTCTTTATCTCCACCGGCTACGGACTGGAGGAGTATATCCCCGATGCCATTGCCTCACGGATCGTGCAGAGCGAGATAATCCCCAATTTCAAGAACGGAGAGTACTATGCAGGAATTGATGCGGCCACCGATGTGATGATCTCCCTGCTCGACGGTAAATTCACTGCCGACCAGTACAGGAAACAGACCTCCTCGGGTGGAGCATCCACATTTGGAGGAGTTATTTTCATGATCATCCTCTTCTCAATTCTCTTCGGAGGAAGGAGAAGAAGCGCCGGCATGGGACGTAGCAACCTGCCGTTATGGTTGGCCCTGGGAATGATGTCGGGCAGCCGGCACTCTGGCAGCTTTGGTAACTTCTCGTCCGGCAGTGGAGGATTTGGCGGCGGCGGTTTTGGAGGTTTCTCCGGTGGAGGCGGTGGCTCCTTTGGCGGTGGTGGCGCCGGTGGAAGCTGGTAGCATTCTCTTCCATAAAGTGGTAACTTATTGCTATATTAATCCACGCTAATGGTTAATAACACCGCCTTGAAGGGAAGCTGGATCATGATAGCGGGGCTCTGTTTCTGTCTGGCCGCCGCTGCACAACAGTCGCAGTTGAAACTGGTTTTTACAGGCGACATTATGGGTCACGACACCCAGATCGCCTCGGCTCTGGCCACCGGTGAACCCGGCTATGACTATAAACCCTGTTTTCAATACCTGCGGCCCTACCTGCAGGAGGCCGATCTGGTCATCGGGAATCTGGAGGTCACTTTTGCGGGGACGCCTCACAAAGGCTATCCGGCATTCTCAAGTCCGGATCAACTTGCGGGCGCCCTGAAATGGGCCGGGTTTGATATCCTTGTCAATGCCAACAACCACGCACTGGACAGGGGTCAGAACGGGCTAATTCGAACCATTGAGGTACTTGATCAAGAGCAAATCATTCAAACCGGCACCTTTCCCAATCCTGATTCACGATCCACCTACTATCCCCTGATTATAGAGAAGAACGGGGTACGGATCGCCCTGCTGAATTACACTTATGGAACCAACGGGATCAAGGACCGTCCACCTGCGATAGTCAACCGCATCGACAGAGCACAGATCAGGGAAGATCTTCAAAAAGCAAAAACGGCACAACCCGATTTTATCCTGGTTACCATGCACTGGGGCAATGAGTATCAGCTTACAGAGTCCCAACAGCAACAGGAACTGGCTGCCTTTTTGTTTAAACATGGTGCCGATGCGGTCATCGGTTCCCACCCCCATGTGGTCCAGCCCATCCGGGGTGAGGGATCGGGAAACCTGGTGGTCTACTCCATGGGCAACCTGATCTCCAACCAGCGCAACAGGTACCGGAACGGAGGTATCGTCTTCGAGATGGTATTGTCAAAGGAACCACATGAGATCGCCAGTTATGCCTACCTGCCGGTATGGGTATGGAAACCGGTCACAAAAAAAGGCACCCGCTTTACGCTGGTGCCTGCTAATCTTGACCCTGCTTCCGCATCCCTTTCGGATATGTCTGCAGAGGATTGGAGTAAAATGACTCAATTCCTGGAAGATACCCGATCCCGCTTAGAAGAGTGCAGGGAGGTGATCACTCCATAGAGGGTATTTCCCCAGAGGGCTATTTCCCCAGAGAGCTATTTCCCCAGAGGGCTATTTCCCCAGAGGGCTATTTCCCCGCCTTATTGTCCCTGGAATCCACCAGGATTCGTCCGCAATATTCACAGACGATAATCTTTTTCCGGGATGCAATATCCAGCTGACGCTGGGGAGGAATCTTGTTAAAACATCCGCCACATGCATCACGTTCAACCGGCACAACAGCAAGTCCGTTGCGGGCATTTCCCCTGATCTTCTTATAGGCCGAAACCAGACGCTCCTCGATAATACCCTCCAGGCCGGCTGACTTCTTCTCCATCACACTCTCCTCCTTTTTGGTCTCATCGATAATATTCTCCAGCTCCTTCTTCTTATTCTCCAGGTCCAGTTTACGTCCTTCCAACACCTCGGTCGACTCCCCTATAACCACCTTCTTCTCGTCAATCTGAACAGTAAATTCACGGATGCGCTTTTCAGAAAGTTCAATTTCAAGGGTCTGGAACTCAATCTCCTTGGAGAGAGAGTCATATTCCCGGTTGTTCCTAACATTGTTCTGCTGCTCCTCGTATTTCTTGATAAGCTCCTGTGCCTTGGAAATCTCCTGCTTCTTCCCACTGATGGATTTCTCCAGACTTTCAATGTCATCATCATACTTGGAAACCCTGGTCTGCAGTCCTTCGATTTCATCTTCAAGATCCTGAACCTCAAGGGGTAACTCCCCGCGAAGGATTCTGATTTTATCTATGGCAGTGTCTACCAGCTGCAGGTCATACAACGCATTCAATTTCTCAGCAACTGTCATCTCTGCAACTTCTGCACCTTTTTTTGCTTTCGCCATTTACTAAAAATATTTAATTGGATTTTTTTCTGTTTCCGATAAACGGACTGCAAATTTAGGGAATTTTTTCATAAGTAGATCATAAAAAAGCTCCCGTGTAAACTGCTCACTCTCAAAATGACCGATATCCATCACCACAATCTTCCCCTCAGCTTCAAAAAACTGATGATATTTCATATCGCCCGTCACAAAAACATCTGCACCTGCGGCTTTTGCCTTTCCCAGCAGGAAACTGCCCGATCCGCCGCAAACAGCCACCTTTCTCACTGGTTTTCCCAGCAGGATGGTATGCCTGATAACACCAGCCCTGAAACGGTCCTTTAGAAATCCCAGGAAGAGCTCTTCCTCCATAGGATCCTCCAGTCGGCCAATCATCCCCATGCCCCTCCGTGGATCCCGGTTATCCAGTGGATAGATATCATAAGCCACCTCCTCGTAAGGGTGTGCTGTAGTCATGGCCCTGACTACTTTACCCGCCAGGCTGGCAGGAATAATGGTCTCCAGTCTGGTCTCTGGTTCCTTGTGAAACACCCCTGTTTCACCTGCAAACGGATGGCTCCCTTCTCCTCCCCTGAAAGTCCCTGTACCCTCCATATTAAAACTGCAGCTATCGTATGCACCTATCTCTCCGGCCCCGGCATCAAACATGGCCTGCCGCACTTGCTCCAATTGTGCATGTGGCACATAGACCACCACCTTCTTCAGCTCTCCACTCACAGGATCCAGAATTTGTTGGTCAACCAGCCCCAACCTGTTTGCAAGTGCACTGTTCACCCCACCTGAAATGGCATCAAAGTTGGTATGGCCGCTGTAGATGGCTATATCTTTCTGAATGGCCAGTTTCACGATACGCTCGGGCCCCTTTCTCCCGGTAATTGATTTAAGTCCCGTAAAAATTATAGGATGATGAGCTACTACCAGGTTAAATCCCAGTTTTTCTGCTTCCAGCAACACCTCTTCGGTCACATCCAGTGCCACCAGGATCCCGGTAACATCCATCCCGGGATCGCCCACCTGCAACCCTGAATTATCATACGATTCCTGGAGAGAGAGTGGTGCCAGGCCCTCCAGGTAGCCTGTAATCTCCCTGAGTGGTATCATGATACCAGGTCTGTGAGCATCTCCTTGATCTCTTCCAGGGACCTGATGATTTCGAAATTATGTTCTGTATCCTCCTTGTTCTCCTTCATCTTCTTCCTGGCTCCCTTGAGGGTCATCCCTTTCTCCTTCACCAGATGATAGATAATATGAAAATTGCTGATATCCTTTTTAGTAAAAAGCCGGTTACCCTTTTTGTTCTTTTGAGGTTTAATGATATCAAACTCCTTCTCCCAGAATCTGATCAGGGAGGTGTTGACATCAAACATTTTTGCCACCTCTCCTATGGAGTAAAAAAGTTTTTCAACTTTGGCTTCTTTATAAGGCATATGGTACTAGTTTACAGTAAAACAGAGTTCAATTTAATCATTTCCGCTGTAGAATCAAACCGAATAAGAGTCGTGCGAACTACCTCTTCCACAGAATCCCGTCACTATCCACCACCAGATCCTGACCCGGAAAATCAAATTCAGTCAGCTCTTTCAGCTTTGCTATTGCCCTGCCGGCAGGGTCAACCCTCGGCCCCCCCTCTCCCGGTTGATAGATGGAGACCACCTCTCCCCTCAGAAACCTGCCCTCCCTGTCGATGGTCACCTTTACGATGGGGGCAATTCCATTGGGGCCTCTCAGGTTAAAGCGCCTGTAGGTGGCAAAATTCCCCAGACTATAACAGATCAACCGGTTTGAATACAACTCAACCGCCCTTGTCACATGCGGCCCGTGTCCAAATACCACATCGGCGCCTGCATCCACCACCCTGTGTGCAAAATGGTATACACTACCCCGGTTGTGCCCCAGGTACTCCTCATCACCACGTACAACATGCTGGTGTTCCTTTCCCTCTGCGCCACCATGAAAGGAGATAATCACCACATCGGCCATAGAATCGAGCATGGCGGTAATATCAGCAGCCCGGTCATAATCCTTCAGATCCATGGTCCCCCGGTTGGGAGCAAAAGCTGCAAATCCGTAAGTCACCCCTCCCTTTTCAAACAGGGTCCATGGATGGGACACAAATCCTGCATAGACAACCCCCGTCGAATCGAGCAGTGCGGCTGTGGATGCCCTGCCTGCCGGACCAAAGTCGTTCACATGGTTATTGGCCACACTTAGCAGATCATAACCTGCATCCAGGATACATGACAAAAAGTGATCAGGCATCCTGAATACATAGCATTTGGTCGGGTCCTTACATTTTTTTGGTGTTCCTCCCTCCGAACAGAAAACCCCCTCCAGGTTCCCAAAAAGCAGGTCCCCCGACTGAAGGACATCATGCACCGGTCTCAGTATGGGGCTACAATCCTGACCGGGTGGCAGATAACTCTCGGATGGATAGCTGGTTCCCAGCATGATATCGCCAGTGCCAATAATGATCAGGGGGGCCTCCTCCTGAGAATCGTCCAGGTAAAGATAGCTCCAGAGCATGGAATCGGTCAACGGTTCAGCTTCAATGAAAACTTCGAGGCTATCGAAAATCACCTTCAGCTTGCCAGAATCCGGAAGGGTATCCTGACTCCGGTATCCCGAAAGAGGGGCGGGGAGAAAAACGGGTCCAGGTTTCATCAATGTGTCAGACTGTGTATGAGGAAGTGAATCGGGATCCTGCGCCTGCAAAGTGAAAGCGAATAACATCACAAAACCTGCAACCACCAGCCTCATACGCTGCACTTTGGATCAGTTTATATCAAATGAAGGATCGGCGTTGGAGAGCATGTCGATCATATGCTCAAACTCTTTAGCCGACAGGTCGTTGGCATAATAGTTTATGGGATCGACAGGGCGGCCGTTCACATGAACCTCGTAGTGGAGATGGGGCGATTTGGAGAGCCCGGTACTTCCCACCCTGGCAATTACCTCTCCCCTTTTAACCTGCTGCCCGGCCTCCACGAGAATCTTATCGCAATGGCCATACAGCGTGCGGTAACCATATCCGTGATCGAGCAGTACCTTTTTTCCGAAGCCCCCGGCCCTGTAACCCGCCTGGAGCACCTCTCCATCTGCAGTAGCATAGATATTGGTTCCCCGGGGTGCGGTCAGGTCAATTCCTTGATGGGGCCTGACCACCTTCAGGATGGGATGCATCCGTGTTCCAAAAGAGGATCCGAACCTAACCAGATCTTTCATCCCTATGGGCTGAATAGCGGGTCGTGCTGCCATCCACTCCTCCTTGGTCCAGGCCAGATCGATCACTTCATCAAAGGAGGTGGATTGCATCACCAGTTTTCGTTCGATCTGGTCAATATTGAGGTAGGTTTCTCGCAGAAGATCTGCATATTTGTGCTGCTGAAGCCAGCTATATTTTTGCGATCCCCCCACACCCACACTCCTGATAGACCATGGCTGCACCCCGAAATAGACCCGGTAGATATTATCATCATTAAAAGCCACCTGATCAAGAGTGCTCTTGTAGTGTTCAAAATCCCTGTTCATCAGGTTCAGTTCATAGGTTATCCTCTGCTGGGTGACCTCAAGATTTTCAATTTGGGGCGATTGCATATACTGGTCCCTGATAAACAGAAGTGCGATGGAAATGGAGAGAGAGAGTCCTAAAAAAGCCAGGAAGTGCAAATATTTCTGCCTCTGGCTGAGTTCAATCTTCTGGTAGGACAGTGTTTGGGGGTTAAAACAGAATCTCTCCATACTGGTGCAATATACCAAAAAAGTGTATTAATCAAAAGACTGTCCTGACATCATCGAGATTTCAATCAGCCGGTCATATTCACCGGGCGAAAGCTCCAGGAAAAAATAGTTTATAGGGTTCATCGGTTCACCGTTCAGGTGCACCTCATAATGAAGGTGGGGTGCCACACTCAGGCCGGTATTGCCCACCGTGCCGATCAGATCGCCCCGCTTCACCCGCTCTCCCTGCCTCACATTCAGATCGTCCATGCATGCATAGAGGGTGCGGTAACCAAAGCCATGGTCGATCAGAATCTGGTTTCCCAGTCCACGTGCCGAACGGGTTACGGTCCGCACCAGTCCATCTCCCGTAGCATAAACGGGAGTACCCACAGGGGCAGAAAAATCGATCCCGTTGTGCATTTTGAGAATCTTATAGATGGGATGAATGCGGTGACCAAAACCTGAAGCGATCAGGGTCAGGTCGTGGTTCTCGATAGGCTGGATAGCCGGAATGGCCGGAAGCATCTCATTGCGGTTCTCCCCCTTGATCATCAATATATCATACATGGATTCGGTCTGGTTCAAATGGCCGATCATGGAATCCAGTTTCCGTGCTGAGGTAGTGACAATCTCCTCATCCGGGGTCCTCAGAAGGTTCTGATAGGTCAATCCGGTAGCCTTGCTCTCACCCGGTTGTACCGGTTCTGTCTCAAAGATCACACGGTATATATCCCGATCGATCTGCTCCACCTCCTGCATCACAGTATCGACCATCTGCTTTCTCTCGCTGAGTACCTCGTACTGCTCCAGCAACATCTCATTCTCCCTGCGAATCTGTCGCTCCCTGGGCGTATCAAAAAAAAGTGAATAGACCACATTAAGCAAAACAGCGATCACCACCACTGCTGCCACATAAATAACTATGCGCCATATACGTGCTCCCAGACTATTGTCCAGCTTATTGTAATTAAGATCTTCCGGGTCAAATTTAAACTGCGATTGCTCCATTCACACAAAATCGGTCCAATAATACTATGCAAAAATAGAAATTATTTCTGGCTCATGGCAACCGGCTGATACGGACCTTCGGGAAAGCTGGCCTGAGAAGCAAGCAGAGTGTACTCTTGAGAGGAGAGATTCTCGTAGAAAAAATAGGTGGGATTCACTGCCCTCCCATCTTTCCTGATTTCATAATGGAGGTGCGGACCGGTCGATCTTCCTGTGCTGCCCAAGGTCCCAAGCACCTGTCCCCGCTTCAGTTTTTGTCCCTTCTTCACATGAATATCATGCAGGTGAGCATAGCGGGAGGTATAGCCAAAACCGTGATCTACTACCACCTCTTTCCCATACCCGTGCCTGTTAAGCTGGGCCAATATCACTGTCCCTGCACCAGTACAGTGGATATCAAGTCCCACCGGACCGGCCATGTCAATACCATGATGGGCAGTACGTTTACCGTTAAAGGGATCGTTCCTGTACCCATAACTGGAGGTAAGCCAGTAAGAATCGGCAGGTGATATGGGGTTGATGGAGGGTTTGCATGCCAGGAAGTGCTGGGTATTCAGTGCCTTCTTATAGACATTCTCCAGACTGTTTGACTGGATTCTTACCTTATTTGATATCTTATCGATCCGCCGGGATACCTCCATTACCATCCCGGGCTCTCTTATCACCATCAGGTGCTGGTCGCGTACCGATCCACCTGTACCCGCACTGCGGATGGAGTTGGGAACCGGTTCCAGGTTCAGGATGGCCCTGTAGAAACGATCGTCCCTCTTTCTCAGGTCAACCAATTGCGATTCAACCTCTAGTAACTCGAAGTTGAGAGCTGCATATTCGGACCTTAACATACTGTTTTCCTGTTGATAAATAATTTGTCGAGGCGTAGGGAAAATACGCTCAAATCCATATCTCATCAAAATTGCCATGGAAATCAGACCAAAAGAGAAGAGTCCCACATAGCGGAATATCTGCCTTTGTGTTAACTTAACACGCTCATACCGAAGAGTTTCCGAGTTTATGTAGTACTTCTTCCTTAACATCCTCTTGATTATGGGGGCTAAAAATAGAAAATGACCATTAATATCCCAAATATTAGTCAAAAAAATTATTTTTGCGCCTCTAATGATTTTATTTACGAAATTTACCTTCCCGGGTTACCTTTTTTTTTATCTAACAGAAAATATTTTGATGACATCACAGGAGATCAGACACTCATTTTTGGAATTTTTTAAGGAGAAACAGCACCTGGTTCTCCCCTCTGCCCCCATGGTTTTAAAGAACGATCCCACATTGATGTTTACCAATGCGGGTATGAACCAGTTCAAGGACTATTTCCTGGGAACGCGCAAGCCCTCTGAACAGAGGGTAACTGATTCCCAGAAATGCCTGCGGGTTACCGGCAAGCACAACGATTTGGAGGAGGTGGGTCACGATACCTACCACCATACCATGTTCGAGATGCTGGGGAACTGGTCCTTTGGCAACTATTTCAAAAAAGAGGCGATTGGGTGGGCCTGGGAGTTCCTCACCAAAAAAATGAAGCTTGAGACCGACCGGATCTATGTCACTGTTTTCGAAGGTGATCCCAAAGACAAGGTGGAACGCGACCAGGAGTCTTACGACCACTGGAAGGAGTATCTCCCCCCTTATCGCATTCTCGATGGCTCCAGAAAAGATAACTTCTGGGAGATGGGCGATACAGGACCGTGCGGACCCTGTTCTGAAATTCACCTGGACCTGCGCGATGAAGAGGAGCGAAAGAGGGTGCCCGGTGGCGACCTGGTCAACCGCGATCATCCGTTGGTGATCGAGATCTGGAACCTGGTATTTATCGAGTTTAACCGTAAAGCCAGCGGGGAGCTGGAGAACCTGCCTGAAAAGCATGTAGACACCGGCATGGGATTTGAACGGCTCTGCATGGCCATACAACAGAAAAAATCCAGTTACGATACCGATCTTTTTCAGCCCATTATCGGGGAGATCGCCAGACTCTCCGGTACCCCCTACGGATCGGAGCACTCCACCGATGTGGCCATGCGTGTTGTGGCCGACCACCTGAGGGCCATCGCATTCTCCATTGCAGACGGTCAGCTTGCCTCCAATAACAAGGCAGGATATGTGATCCGCAGGATCCTTCGAAGGGCGGTCAGGTACGGATTTACCTACCTCGACCAGAAGGAGCCCTTTATGTACACCCTGGTCCCGACCCTGGTCCGTACCATGGGAGGTGCCTTCCCCGAACTGGAGACACAACAGGATTTGATTCAACGCGTGATCAGGGAGGAGGAGCAGTCGTTCCTCTCCACCCTCGAAACAGGAATGGGACTACTCGACCGGCTGGTGGAGAAAGCCAAAGCTGAGAAGAGCCAGACCATCCACGGAAGAGAGGTCTTTATCCTCTATGATACCTTCGGCTTTCCTCTGGACCTGACCGAACTGATCCTCTCCGAAAAGGGAATGAAGGTAAACCGGGAGGAGTTCCATAGAGAGATGGATGCCCAGAAGAACCGCTCAAGGAGAGCGGCAGAGAGTGAGTCGGGCGACTGGACAGTGCTGATGTCTGATGATACAGAGGAGTTCGTGGGGTACGAATGGCTCACCATAAATGTGAAGATTACCCGCTACCGGAAAGTGGTGGCCAAAAAACGTGAGCTGTACCACCTGGTGTTTAACCTCACCCCCTTCTATGCCGAGAGCGGCGGACAGGTTGGCGATCGCGGGATCATCGAAAATGAGAAGGAGAAGGTGGAGATCATCGATACCCGGAAGGAGAATGAACTGATCATCCATGTGGTCAAAAAATTACCGGAAGATCCCGCTGCCACCTTCACCGCAAAAGTGAACCGGGAGCGGAGAGTCCTGACCGCCAATAACCATACAGCCACCCACCTGATGCACCATGCCCTCAGGGAGGTACTGGGCGAACATGTGGAGCAGAAGGGCTCACTGGTGGAGCCTGATTACCTGCGTTTCGACTTCAGCCATTTTCAGAAGGTAACCGACGAGGAGCTCCGAAAGGTGGAACATACGGTCAACCGGATGATCCGCCTCAACAGCGCGGCCGAAGAGCATCGCGCCCTCCCCATGAGTAAAGCTAAGGAGATGGGGGCCCTGGCCCTCTTTGGTGAAAAGTATGGCGATGCCGTCAGGGTCATCAAATTCGGCGACTCGGTGGAGCTCTGTGGCGGAACCCATGTGGCGGCCACCGGTCAGATCGGTATATTCAGAATCTTCAGGGAGTCCTCCATTGCTGCCGGCATCCGGCGCATTGAAGCCTTCACCGGGGAGGTGGCAGAACGGTATATCGATGAACATCTGGAGATCGTGAAGCAGATCGCAGGCTCCTTTGAGAACCAGAAAGATCTGGTCAAAGCGGTACAATCTCTCCATGATGAGCACAGTACACTGGCCAAACAGGTGGGTGGATTCCAGAAAAATATGCTGGGTGTCATCGCCAAAACCATGGAGGAGCGGATGGAGCGATTAGGTGATATCATGCTTGCCACCTCCAGGGTCGAGCTGGACAACCCGGCCCTGTTGAGGGACCTGGCATTCCAGGTACGCTCCAGGTATCCCAAGGTATGCCTGATTCTGGGTGCAGAAATTGATGGGAAGGCACACCTGGCCATCATGCTGGCCGATGTGGCCATAAAGAGTTACGGCCTCAACGCCTCCACCCTAATCCGGGAGGTTTCCGGCGAGATCCGGGGAGGGGGGGGCGGACAACCCTTCTTTGCCACCGCAGGTGGAAAAAACCCGGCGGGCATTGATGCGGCGTTGGAGAAGGCCAGGAAGATTATAGTGGATGCTGCTAGCTGATGTTATAGACACTTATTTCATCAATCAGAAAAAGTAATATTACCCTTTTCCCTTGCTTCTGAGAAGCAAAGCTTTAAATATGACCAAAGAAAAAGCTGAAGAGTTACTCCGTGCAAAATTTGGATTGCCAGAATTCTACGATGAACAATGGGAAGCCATAAGCAGATTACTAAATGGGGAGCGAGTTTTAATGATCCAACGCACTGGTTTCGGAAAATCTTTGGTTTATCAATTTGCCGGAATAGTGCTTGAAGGAACGACTGTGATTTTTTCGCCGCTGATTGCCTTAATGCGTGATCAGGTATCTAAACTACAGGAATTAAACCTACCGGCAGCCTTCATAAATTCTACATTGAATAAGGAGGAGAAAGAGGAAATACTTCGAAAAGCAGAAAATGGGGACTATAAGTTATTATATATCACTCCTGAAAGACAGGAAGATGAGAAATGGCATCAAGTTATTCGTAAAATGAGGTTAGGAATGGTCGTTGTGGATGAAGCACATTGTATTTCGGCATGGGGACATGATTTTAGGCCCTCATATCGCAGAATAGTAAATGTGGTAAAACAGCTACAAGATGATTTTCCTGTATTAGCATGTACCGCAACGGCTACCATGCGGGTTCAACATGACATTGAAACTCAATTTGATAATTCAAAACTAACAGTCCTCAGGGGGAATCTTGGCAGAGACAACTTCAAATTGAATGTAGTACACTGTAACAATCAGGAAGACAAAATGATTGGTGTATTGCAACTCGTAAAATCTTTGAAAGGAACAGGTATTATTTACTGCGGAACACGAGCTGTATCTGAAACTTATTCAAACTGGCTGGATTTTAATGGAATCAATGCCACATATTACAATGCTGGATTGGACAATGAAACCAGGAAGCGAATTGAAGTTGCACTCATAAATGATGATTACAAATGCATTGTTTCCACAAATGCTCTTGGTATGGGAATGGATAAACCAAATCTTCGTTTTGTAATACATACCCAAATTCCTACATCACCTATGCATTATTATCAGGAAATAGGTCGTGCTGGCAGAGACGATCTTCCAACGACCATTGCATTGTTTTATTCCCCACAAGACGATGATCTACCCTTATCTTTTATTAATAACAATAGACCGCCTGTTAGAGAGTATGAGAGGTTAATCCACATCTTAAGCAAAGAACCATTAAGCAGAAACGCCATAATAAGGGAGATAAACCTTAAACAAACTGCCGTTGCTGTGATTCTTGCCGATTTAATTGATCAACGGATTGCAACGAAGATTACGAGAGGTAATTACACATATTATGAATTAAAGTTTAATGCTCCTGCCCTGAATACTCAGGATTTTGAAGATTTACGAAATGCAAAACTGGCTGATTATGAACAAATGAGAGGATATTTAGAAGGGAATATATGCAGGATGAACTACCTAAGGAATTATTTGGGTGATGAAACAACCGAACCCTGTAGTAAATGTGATACGGATCTAAAAAAATCATACAGAGTGTCTGCATCAGAGGAGCAACTTGAGGTCATTGACAGGTTCAGAGAAAATTACTTCCCTGTTCTAAAATTAAAGCGCAGAACTAGTATCTTAGTTGATGGAGTAGCGGCATCCTTTTATGGTGTTACAAATGTTGGTAAAATGATTCACCATAGTAAATATGAGAATGGTGGTGATTTTCCTGATCATCTGCTAAGACTAACGCTAAGAGCATTTCGAAAACACTATCAAGCAGAACAGTTTGAGATGGTGTTGTATGTGCCATCAACAGATTCTGGAGATTTAGTTAAGAATTTTGCTGAAAAAATTGCCCGTTCTTTGAAGTTTGAAATTTCACATGGTCTGGTAAAAAAAAGACAAACAGAACCTCAGAAAGTGTTTGAATCAGTAATTGGAAAGAGGGAAAATCTGAAAGGGGCATTCACAATTACTGAGGAGGTTAAAGACAAAAAGATTTTGTTGGTTGATGACATTTATGATAGCGGTGCATCGATTAAAGAAATTGCTGATATGCTGAAATTTAAAGGGGCAGCTTTAGTTGCTCCACTGGTAATTGCAAAAACAATCGGAGGAAAGTAAAACGAACGAATGTGATTTTCAGATAATTATAGAATTTTAAGCGGATGACAGAGAACAATATACCTTATTGGATGGCTTTTGCTCATGCAAAGAGATTCACGAACAGGCGAAAGATGGACTTTCTTATTGAAATTGTTCATGCTAAGGAAACCATTGGAGATGCATTGAAGAAAATCAAGTCTGGTGATAAACTTGGGTTTACATTTTCCGATATTGAATGGGATGGTATTCAGGAAGCGATTGTTGAAATACCTAATTATTCATTTTTAGCAGAAGAATTGACCAATCAAGGCATTGTGATTGTGAGCGTTATGGAAAAATACGCGTACCCCGGGATATTGAAAGAGAACTTAAAAAAAGATGCGCCAATCGTTATTTATACCAAAGGGAATGCTGATTTGCTGAATAAAAAAAGTATTGCGATTGTTGGTTCAAGGAACAGTTCGAAAACATCATTAGACTTCACTGACAGAATCGCCAAAAAAGGTGTCAGGAAACAATCTGTAATAATTAGTGGCTTCGCTAAAGGTGTTGACAAGCAGGCTCTTGACTCTGCCTTGAAATATCATGGACAAAGCATCATTGTACTACCGCAGGGGATTGACACATACAAAACACAAACATACTATCCGGAGGTTATAAAAGGTGATGTTTTGGTGATTAGCACATATCATCCTAAAGCACCTTGGTCAGTTGGATTAGCAATGGATAGAAATAAAACAATTTATGGGTTAGCAGAGGAAATATATGTAGCAGAATCAGCTGATAAGGGAGGTACATGGGAAGGTGTTATCAATGGTTTAAAAAGAGGTAGAAAGGTATTCGTAAGAATGGCATTTTCGAATGAGAAGAATGCAAATAATATATTAATTAATGAAGGTGCAACACCAGTTGATTTTGATGGAATTGAAATCAGGCAGGAAGAACTTGAAAAAATAACTGCAAGTGAACCATTGCATGAGTATCATTCTGCTACAAGTCTATCAGATAAAGAAATAGTCGAAAAAATAATCGTAGAATTAAAATCAAAACATGGAAAAGGAATTACCGTAAATGAAGTTATTCAGGTTTTGCAATTGGACGAGAAAACAGCTAAAAAACTAAATAGAATACTTTCAGCAAGTTCGAAACTGAAAAAAGAAAAAAAAGGAAGGTATAATTATTTTCATCTGAGTAGCAGCACTCCTGAACAAAGCAGTATGTTTAGCTAACTCTCCTTGCTAATGCTTTTTAACTTTTCTCTTTCCACTAGTGAGGAGTAACATTGCGAACATAATCGCACCGTTTACAATCAGCAGTTCAAAACCAAACTGGTAACCGTTAAACAGAAGCTCGGAGAAGTGACTCAGCAGAAAAGAGAGCAGGGGCGAAAGGATGGCCAGCAGGGGAACGATCCGGTCGCGCACCTGCAGCCTGGTAAATAGTCCGAATGCATAGAGTCCCAGCAGGGGACCGTAGGTATATCCGGCCACGCGGAAGATGGCCGAGATCACACTTTCGTCGTTGATGACCCGAAACAGCATGATTACCAGTCCAAGTACCACCGAGATGGCCAGGTGCACCCTCCTGCGTGCCCGGGTCAGCTTTTTCTCCTCCCACTTCTGTGCCTCCAGGATATCTACTGTAAATGATGTGGTTAAGGCAGTCAGCGCCGAATCGGCACTGGAGTAAGCAGCAGCTACCAGTCCCACGATAAAGAAGATTCCCACCACCTGGGGCAGGTATCCGCCAGTGACCACCATGGGAAAGAAATTGTCGGTGGTTTCCGGTATGGCCATCCCTCTGAATTGTGCAAACTGGATCAGTACGGCACCCAGGAAGAGAAAGATCAGGTTGACCGGCACCAGGGAGATGCTCATCAGGTACATGTTCTTTTTGGCCTCCTTAATATTCTTGCAGCTCAGGTTCTTCTGCATCATATCCTGGTCCAGTCCGGTCATCACAATGGTGATAAAGGCACCAGCCAGGAAGTGCTTAAAAAAATGGTTCTCCTTCTGCCAGCCATCAAAGACCCAGATTTTTGCATCCTCTCCTGCCACCACCCTTCCGATCATCTCTCCCAGTGAAAGATCCATGGAACGGGTAATCAGTAGGATGGAGACCACAACCGCTGTCAGCATACTGAAGGTCTGCAGTATATCGGTCCAGATAATAGTCTTGATTCCGCCACGGAACGTGTAGAGCCAGATCAGAGCGATGGTTACAATCACCGTCACATAGAAGGGTATGTTCAACGACTCAAAAACGGTGATTTGCAAAACATTGGCCACCAGGAACAGCCTGAAGGATGCCCCGATGATCCGGGAGAGCAGGAAGAATGATGCGCCTGTTTTGTAGGAAAATCTGCCAAAACGCTCCTCCAGGTAAGTATAGATGCTAGTGAGTTTCAACCGGTAGTAGAGCGGCATCAGCAGGTTGGCAATCACAGCATAACCCACCAGGTAACCCAGCACCATCTGCATATAGGAGAACTGGCTGTCGGCCACCCAGCCGGGTACAGAGATAAAGGTGACTCCCGAGAGCGATGCACCGATCATGCCGAAGGCCACCACATACCAGGGCGACTTGCGTTCGCCCAGGAAGAAAGCGTCGTTTCCGGCTCCCCGGCCTGAATACCAGGAGATGACCAGCAGAAGCAGGAAGTACCCGATAACAATGGATATGATCAGTGTAGCTGACAAGAGGATTGGTTTGAGTTTGGCAAAATTGAAGAAAATCGCACGAAGATGAAAATTATAAGTGCTATTTTTGATCTCGCATGCATACCTATTCATCAAAACTGCTGGAAGAAGTTGTGGAGGAGTTCGCCACACTACCCGGGATCGGAAAAAAAACCGCCCTCAGGCTCGTACTGCACCTGCTCAAACAGGAGAAAAGGGATGTGGAACATTTTGGACGTACCATCCTGCGCATGAAAGAAGAGATAGTCACCTGCAGGGAGTGTCACAATATTTCAGATAGTGATGTTTGTCACATCTGCTCCGACCCTTACCGCGATAAACAGACCATCTGTGTGGTAGAATCGATCCGTGATGTAATGTCGATAGAGAATACCCAACAGTTTACCGGGGTCTACCATGTGCTGGGAGGGATCATCTCCCCCATGGATGGCATTGGTCCGGCCGACCTGACCATTGAATCGCTCGTGAATAGGGTTAAAACCGGGGGATGCAGGGAGGTAATCCTGGCACTCAGTACTACCATGGAGGGCGATACCACCAATTTCTATATCTACCGAAGGCTCCAGGAATACCCCGTAACCATCACCACACTCGCCAGAGGTGTGGCCATTGGTGACGACCTGGAATATGCCGATGAGGTAACCCTGGGACGCTCCCTGCTTAACCGGACCTCCTTTGAGGAAACTTTTAAACACAGCAAACATGGAACTTAAGAAGAACCTGTATACCATTGGAGGGATCCCGGTGATCGGCCTGGCACAAAAGCATGGATCGCCACTCTACATCTATGATACTGCCGTAATGATCAGGCAGTACGAGCGGATCACCAGCGCTTTTTCGGGGACCAGGTTAAGGATCAACTATGCCTGCAAGGCGCTGACCAATATCAACGTGTTGAAGCTGTTCAGGGGACTGGGTTCCGGACTGGATGCGGTATCTGTACAGGAGGTGGAGCTGGGACTGAAGGCGGGATTTGAACCCCGGGATATCCTCTACACACCCAACTGTGTATCCATTGAAGAGATCGAAGAGGCGGTGGAACTGGGTGTGCGTATCAATATCGATAACATTGCCATCCTGGAGGAGTTCGGAGTTAAATATGGTGCAAGAATACCTGTATGCGTCCGTATCAATCCGCATGTACTGGGAGGCGGCAATAACAAGATCTCCACCGGTCATATCGACTCAAAATTCGGCATCTCCATCTATCAGATGCCCCATGTACACCGTATTGTGGAGACCAATAAGATGAAGGTGGAGGGGATTCATATGCACACCGGATCGGACATCCTCGATATGGAGACGTTCCTGCGGGCCTCCGAGGTGATGTTCGGGACAGCCAAAGAGTTTAAGGAGCTCGACTATGTCGATTTTGGCAGCGGGTTCAAGGTGCCATACAAGGCCGACGATGTATCGACCGACGTGGAGTCTATGGGCAAAGATCTCACCAAACGTTTTAATTTGTTCTGCAAGGAGTATGGAAAAGAGCTGACTCTTATCTTCGAACCGGGGAAGTTCCTGGTGAGTGAGGCGGGCTATTTTGTGGCACGTGTCAATGTAATCAAGCAGACCACCTCCACTGTCTTTGCAGGGCTCGATACCGGACTCAACCACTTTATCAGGCCGATGTTCTATGAGGCTTACCATGAGATTATCAATGTCAGTAAGCCGGGAGGAAAAACCCGGATATATACGGTGGTGGGATATATCTGTGAGACCGATACCTTTGGATGGAACCGTAAGATCAGTGAGGCAACAGAGGGCGACTACCTGCTCTTCAGAAATGCAGGAGCCTACTGTTATGCCATGTCCTCCAACTACAACTCAAGGTTTCGCCCGGCCGAGGTGCTGGTGCACAAAGGAGTGGACCACCTGATCAGAAAAAGAGAAGAAATGGAAGACCTGCTCCGAAACCAGCTGGAAATCGACACCCTCTAAAATATGAACAACCAGGAACTATCTAACTACTAACTGCGAGCGTAGCGAGCATACTATCATGGATCTCTCCATCATAATAGTCAACTACAATGTCAGGTACTTCCTGGAACAGTGCCTGCACTCTGTGGAACAGGCTGTTGACAAGCTAAAGGAGGGAGAGGCTGATGCAGAGGTATTCGTGGTGGATAACAATTCGGTGGACGGGTCTGTGGGCGAGGTACGTCATAAGTTCCCCCTGGTAAAGATTATCGAAAACAGAGAAAATGCAGGCTTCTCCAGGGCCAACAATCAGGCCATCGCCCAATCGTCGGGCCGTTATGTCCTGTTGCTGAATCCCGATACCGTGGTGGAGGAGGATACCTTCCGCAAATGCATCGAATTCATGGATTCGCATCCCGATGCAGGAGCACTGGGTGTAAAAATGATTGATGGAAAGGGGGCCTTTCTCCCCGAATCAAAACGTGCACTGCCCACACCCCTGGTCTCATTTTACAAGATGTTCGGGCTCACCGCTCTCTTTCCCAGGTCCAGACGTTTTGGGAAATACCACCTGGGACACCTCGACAATGACAAAACCCACGATGTGGATGTACTGGCCGGTGCTTTTATGTTTATACGGAAAGAGACCCTGGAAAAGACAGGGTACCTGGATGAGACCTTCTTCATGTACGGAGAAGATATCGATCTCTCCTACCGGATCACACAGGCAGGCTATCGCAACTACTACTTCCCCGGAACCACTATCATACATTACAAAGGAGAGAGTACCAAAAAAGGGAGCCTCAATTATGTTAAAATGTTCTACCAGGCCATGATCATCTTTGCCGGTAAACACTTTAGTTCCAGAAAAGCGAGGACTTTCAGTCTGCTGATCAATATGGCCATCTATTTCCGGGCAGCACTCTCCCTGGCACGTCGCTTTATCAGTCGCATTTACAGGCCCCTGCTGGACGGTATCATTATCTACCTGGGCTATCTGATTGCACTCCCCTTTTGGGAACAGGTCAGGTTCAATAGCGTAGATTATTATCCGCCCCAGTTCCTCCAGGTGGTGGTTCCTGCCTATATCCTGATCTGGCTGGTCTCCCTCAACTATTCAGGCGGGTATGATAAACCGATGCGATTTTTTTCCTTTCTGAAGGGGCACCTGGCGGGCAGTGTGATTATCCTGGTGATTTACGCCCTGTTGCCCCTGGAGTGGAGATACTCCCGGGCACTGATTTTCCTGGGATCGCTCTGGGCCATCATTGGTACACTGAGCATCAGACTGGTTCTTCACATGGCAGGTATCGCCGATTATCAAATTGATCTGAACAGACAGAAACGGATGGTTATCGTGGGACTGGAAGAGGAAGCCCGAAGGGTAAGCGGACTGCTGCAGGAGACACAGGCCCGACCCAATATCATTGGTTTCGTCTCCCCGGTATCAGATACCCCTGCCAGTGAGGGGAACTCAGGCTATATTGGCCATATCGATCAGATAGATGAGATCACATCCATACACCGTGTGGATGAGATCGTATTTTGCTCAAAGGATCTCTCCTCCAGAAGAATCATAAAGATTATGACCCGGCTCATAGGAAGTTCGGTGGATTTTAAGATCGCGCCGCCAGAGAGCCTCTCGGTCATTGGCAGCAACTCCATCAATACCTCGGGCGACCTCTACACCATTCATTTCAACTCCATTGGGAAAGAGTCGAACCGCCGGAACAAAAGGCTTTTCGATGTGGTGTCCGCGCTCCTCCTATTGATCACCTTCCCCTTCTGGTTCCTCTTTGTGAAGGGTCACTTCAGAAGTGTGGGAAACACCCTCAGGGTACTTTTTGGATTCCGTACATGGGTCGGATACCTTCATGCAGAGCACCGGGAACAACCCGACCTGCCTCACCTTAAAAAGGGTATATTGAACCCGGCGGACCTCCATTTACCAGAAACCCTAACACCAGAGAAAATAAATGAGATTAATGTGGTCTATTCTAAGGATTACCGTCTCTTCAATGACCTGTTAATAATCACCCGGAGTTTCAGGAAGATATAAAAGGAATTTTTGATTATTTTTATAGAAATTGCTTGCTGTATGAGAAGAGTTCTGTTATTATCTTTCCTGATATTACTTTCTGCTCCGGCCCTGATTTTTGCACAGAGAGATTCGATACGCCCCATTTTTCTGAATGCAGAGTCATGGTTCCTGTTTGAAGCGTATTCCGATGCCCTTCCCCTTTACGAGTCCCTTCTTAAAGCGGACCCGGGCAATAACAACCTCAACTACAAAATCGGCATATGCCTCCTGAACGATCCCTACCAGAAAGACAAAGCGATCCAGTACCTGCTTGAGGCAAGCAGCAACATCAACCCATCTTATAAAGAGAACAACTTCAAAGAACGGACAGCCCCGCCCGATGCGCTCTACTATCTGGGCAATGCTTACCTGGTCAATGAACTGCTCAACCGTGCCATTGAGTCCTACGAGGAGTTCCTTGAGGTAATGGACCACGAGGTGTATGATGAAGAGCTTGTTCTGGCACAGATCCGCTCCTGTAAAAATGCGCAACGACTCAAAACCATGCCGGTGGATATCGATCTTACCCTGATCGATTCTCTTATCAATACTCATTATTCCGATATACACCCTGTGGTGTCGGGCGATGGAACAAAACTGGCATTTGTAACCGTACTGCCATTCTATGACGGGGCCTTCTATACCGAAAAGAGGGAGGATGGATGGTCCTATCCCCAGATGATTACTCAAATGATGGGATTTGATGCAGATGTCTATCCGGTAGCCCTCTCCCACGATGGAACCGAAATGATCCTCTATTACGACGATGATTATGTCGGGAACCTCTATTACAGCAAGCTTGAGGATGGTCTGTGGACAACAGCCACCAAAATGGGTGAAAACATATCCACCAAATTCTGGGAATCTCATGCCAGTTTCAGCAGAGATGGCCAGACACTCTATTTCACCAGTAACCGGAAAGGAACCAGCGGCGGTCTTGATATCTATATGTCTGAGCTTCAGCCCAATGGGAAATGGGGCATCCCCGTAAACCTGGGAACCACCATCAACACCCGCTACAATGAGGAGTGCCCCTATATCAGTGAAGATGGCCAGACCCTTTACTTTAGTTCATACGGTCATTACAACATGGGAGGGTATGACATCTTTTACTCCAAAAAGAACAAGGATGGCACCTGGGCAGAACCTGTCAATATAGGTTATCCCATCAATACAACTGACGACGACCTCTTTTTCCAGCCCATCAATAACGGCAATGGAGCGTATTATTCCCTGTACAGTCCCAGTGGCATCGGACTTCACGATATCTATTACATGAACATCTATTCGGTGAACAATCCCCGATTCTACTCCGTTACCGGCAATTTCCGCACGGAAGACGGCAGGATTGATTCTACCCGTATGGCCATCTACGTGATCGATACCGGCAGCGGCGACACACTTATTTACACCACACCGACAGAAGAGGGAGCGTTTGCCTTCGAACTGAAACAGGGAATCTATAAGCTTCATTTCAAAGGTGAAGGATATGAGGAACTTATCAGGCCACTTCAAATCAATGCCGGGTCAGAAAAGGAAGGGATCACACTTGCTAACAACATTGAGCTCACACTCATTGAAGAAGAGGCCGAACTGTATGAAGGTGAAGAGAGCAAAATTAAGCTGACGGAATCACAGTATGAAGGAGTGGCAAATGTCGCTATTATTGTACCTGTCAATGTACCTAAAGGGAGTACCGTTATTATCAGGACCTACCAGGATTCTACGCTGATCCGCACGGATACCATTGTGACAGAGAAACGGAAAACCAACCTGCAGATTGTTCCCCTGCCGGGCAGCAGTGAGGTGGAGCTGGAAATGACCGATAAAAAGGGGAACATTCACAGGAACCGCTTTACAGTGGTGGGCAGCGAACCTGTGGGATTGGCTTCACCGCAGGAAGTTGAGACGGTGGATATTGCTGATGAGCAGCCAGCGACCCCGGCAGATCCCATCTATGAGGATCCAATTGGAATCATGATGTTGCAGCTGAAAAGCAGGTCCGATAGCGCCCTTCATGATGAGCTGGTCAGGCAGTTGCTGATTGAGCAGTCAGACGGACCACTGAAAGAGTATCTGCAGCAACTGGACCTGGAAGCTGAAGGTATCCACACTGACCAGGAGCTACTCGGTCACCTGGAGAAAGTGGCTGAAGCAGAGGGTTTTACCATGGACGATGTTAGGAAGGCAATGCTGGAGAGCCTGGAGAGGCCGCTGGAGGTTGATCATCTATATGAAGAGCTGCTCAATACCAGCGATGGAATAATCAAAGATATACTGGAATCACTGGATCTTCGCGGCGAGGAGATCTATACAGTCGATGAATTGATCGATCTGCTATCCAGAGAACTGGAGGAGAGAGGAGAGAGCAGGAAGGAGATTGAAAAGTTACTCTCCGAACTGTTTGGAGAACAGTATAGCGGGAGCGATACCCCCAACAATAAAACAGGTTGGCCCCTGCTGGTGCTGCTTGCTGTTGCAGGTTCCGGGCTCATCTGGTTGATCATCGCCTGGTGGAGGCGCCGGGAAAAAAGGGAGAAACAGGGAGATTAATCAACGGTTTTATCGCGATCTCTATTCTCCATATTTTATTGTACTGTCAATTAAATTTTTAAATTTGTAGTATTCACGCTAAATCCACCCGAAATGAGAAGGCTTTTCCTGTTCACGTCTTTTTGTCTTCTATCTTCAATTATCCTTGCCCAGAACGTCAGGGTTGACTTTAACGATGGTGAGTTCTTTCTTGCTGAGGAGGACTACGAGGAGGCCCTGTATGCCTTCGGGAAAGTGTATAACAAGGGATACCAGGACAACGCATATATTAACTACCGGTTGGGATTATGTCTGATCAATATTCCCGGGCGAAAAACTGAATCAATCCCCTACCTGGAAAAAGCAGAAGAGAGCATTTCGACCAATGCAAAGGAGGGGAAATTTGGAGAGAAGAATGCCCCGCCTGTAACTCTTTTATACCTTGGTAATGCTTACAGGATCAATATGGAGATTGATAAAGCCATTGAGAAGTATAACACATTTGCCAAATATATAGATTCCAAAGATGAAACCTTGCAGGCCTATGTGGACCAGCAGATCGTTGCCTGCGGAAATGCACTGGTGGGAACCACCAGTCCTGTTGAATATAAGATTGGGAACCTGGGACAGCTCCAGGAGACCCATACATCGAGGTATAACATGATGGTATCGGGCGACCTCCAGACCATGGCCTTCATGGGGAAAAATCCGTTTTACAGTGGTGTCTACGTGGCAGTTAAGAACGGCGACGTATGGGGCAAACCAATGAACATTACCCCCTCCATCGCTTCTGACGGGAATATGGACGTGGTAGGGTTGTCCAACGACGGCAAAGAGATGCTGCTGGCTGTTAGAGACGAATTTACAAGCAACATCTATATCTCAGTCTATGAGAACAAACGATGGAACCCGGCAGTCTCCATGGGCAAGCCAGTTAACTCCAGGTATTACGAGGCACATGCAACTCTTTCGCCAGATGGCAAATCGATCTACTTCTCCAGTAACCGGAAAGAGTCTTTGGGTGGGATGGATATCTTCAGGTGCGACATGTTGGACAATGGCGCCTGGGGAGAGCCCGTCAACCTGGGGCCGGCTATCAATACCATGCTGAATGAGGACGTACCGGTAATGAGTCCGGATGGAAAACGGCTCTATTTCTGTTCACAGGGACACAGTACCATGGGAGGATTCGATGTATTCTATTCGGAGTTGCTTGAAGATGGCAGCTGGCACGATGTACCTGTCAACCTGGGCTACCCTCTGAACACCTCCGATGATGACTACACCTTTTCACCCATGGGAGTGAAGGAGGAGAACAGCTCATTCATATTTACTCAGGGAAAAACGCTGGAATATGATCTCTATAAATACGCGATGATAGGCCGCAACGAAACACCTGTTCCAGTCAGCATGGACGAAGAGGAGGAGGTGGCAGAAGAGGCAGTGGCAGAAGAGATACCGGAACCAGAACAAAAGGCTCCACCGGAGAAATACTACTTGAGGCCCATCTATTTTGGTTTTGACAGCGATGTACTTTCCAGAGAGGGCATATCAAGACTGGATATCCTCACATCCATTCTGGAGAAACATCCCACGCTACAGCTTGAAATTACCGGGCACACCGATGCCAAGGGCACCTTCGACTACAACCAGCGTCTCTCTGTTAATCGCGCAAAATCCGTATACATGTACCTGATACTTAACGGCATTTCAAACGATCGAATGATCGCAACCGGGATGAGTGAGAGCGAGCACGTGGCCAGGAACACAACAAGAGATGAGAGAGATGCTCCCGATGGCAGGAAGCTGAACCGGAGGGTTGAATTCAAGGTTGGCATTTCGGAAGATGTGATTATCGAAATGGCAAAAGTGGAGGTTCCTGACTATTTGAAACTGGATGAGTAGTTTTATAAGCCTGAAAGGTATGAAGAGACACCTGTCTTTGTCCATATTGCTTTGTATGGTTACAGTCTCCCTCCTGGCCCAGACAGCAGAGACCAATTTTTACGATGCACTCTTTTTCTATGAAGAGGAGGAGGATTTCCAGGAGGCGGGTTATCTGTTTTATGAGGTTCTCAGTTTTGAGCCCAACAACGCCAATGTCAAGTTCCTGCTGGGCAAATGTTACAACAACATCCAGGGATCGGAACACAAAGGGATTCCCTACCTGAAACAGGCTACCCAAAATGTCACCCTGAAATACAAAAGCAACAAGTATTCAGAAAAACGGGCCCCTCACCACACCTGGTTCTACCTGGCGGAGGCATATATCAAAACCAACCAGATGGATAAAGCACTTGATGCCCTCAACAGCTTCCGGGATCTGAAAGATTTTGAAAAAAAATACAATGCCCGGATCACCGAAGAGGCCATACTGGCAGTGGAAAGAGCCAAGATTATCAAGGATGCTGAAATCAATATGCGGGGACTCTATTTCAATGAACCCATCAACAGTCCCAGTGATGACTACAACGGAGTGATCTCCGGAAATGGCAAGGTGATGGTCTGGGCCAATAGCAAGACCTTCTACGAGGCGGTCTATATGTCCATCAGAGAGAACGACCAGTGGGGGCTTCCTCTGTTAATTACACCCCAGATCGTTTCGGACGGCGACCTCCTGCCGGCAGGGCTCTCCTACGACGGAACAAGCCTCCTGCTGGTCAAAACCGACAAAAGGGGTAATACCGACATCTGGTTAAGCCGCTTCAATGGCAACATCTGGAGTCCGGCCGAACCGCTCAAAGGAGCGATTAACTCCAACAGCGACGAGGATCACGCCTCTTTCAGTCCGGACGGCCGGTATATCTATTTCTCCAGCGACCGGCGTGGTGGAG
>DAOWNM010000119.1 GCA_030642565.1 Bacteroidota bacterium
GAAAGAGATCCATTTCATAGAAGGTTTGAATGAATACATCAGGATCCACACCGATAACCGGAGGGTAGTAGTGAAAAGCAATCTGCAGAGCATAGAAAACAAATTGCCTTCTGAACAATTTATCAGGATCAATAAATCATATATTATCTCTATTCCGAGAATCAGGGCATTTAACGCTACCACCATTGAACTGGAAAATGCCAAACTGCGAATCGGAAGAAACTACAAAAATCAGGTTTTCAGCGCCCTTCACTACAAACAGGAAATATAAAATGAAAAAATTACTTAGGTTGACCGGCCTTCTGCTGCTGCCGGGGCTGTCAACACTTCATGCGAAAGAACCGGCCATCGATGGTAACGGTTCCCCGGACAGTGCTGTTCATGTAACTATTATCTATGACAACTACCAGGCAGATCAGAACCTGGAACCCGACTGGGGCTTTGCCTGCCTGGTGGAATACCAGGGAAACCAGCTTCTCTTTGATGCAGGCAGAAAGGCTGAACTCTATAAAAAGAATGTAAAACTACTGGGTATTAAACCCGAAGAGATTCCAACACTGTTTATCTCCCACGAGCATGGTGACCATACCGCCGGCATCCCGTGGATCACTGAGATCAATCCATCAGTCAAATGCTATTTTCCGGCATCCTATGCTGACCAATTAAAGGCCAATGGAACACTTCCTCCCAATAGCACAGGGGTGGAGAAACCTACTCACCTGTATGGCCCGTTTTACTCCACTGGTGATGATTTTGTTGCCTTTAGGGAGCATGGACTGGTGGTTAAAACAGAAAATGGCGGAGTACTTATTACAGGCTGCGGACATCCGGGGGTTGTAAGGATGGTAGCTGTTGCAGAAAAAGAGCTGGGTATTGAGATACATACAGTTATTGGCGGTCTGCACCTGATGCGTAAAACCGGAAAAGAGATGGAGCAAATTGCTGCCACCCTAAAAGAAATGGGAGTCAGGCAGATCTGTCCCACCCACTGTACCGGTGATAAAGCCATTGCCTCACTTAAAGCGTCGTTTGGAGATGGCTATATCGCAGGAGGCACCGGCAAAGAGATTATCATTCAGTAAACCTTACATACTTTCTTCTAAGAAAAAAGGTTTAGTTCATCGAGCTGCCCTTTTTTATTCTGACTATTTACTTTATCAATCTTCCGTTCCATCATCCCACCATACACCGTTGTAAGCGGTTACTGTGGGTACATTCTCAGCATTACCCGAGATCTCGTTCTGGGGATACGGGAATCTGCGAGGAGCCTCAAATGGATTGGTCAGGGTCGGAAAACCGGTCCTTCTCCACTCTGCAAATGCCTCTACCGATCCATAGGGCCAAAGGTGAATGTACTTCTGGGTATAAATCATATCTGTAGTTAGGTTTTCGGCATCGATGGGCAGCACCTCTGGCTGCGCCATATAAACTTCTGCAGATGCGGTTTCAACCCCTGCCTGCACCAGTGCGGCATCCAATCCAGCTTCATAGGCTGCAAGCGCTGCGGCAGCATCGGGAGCGGATTTTCTCAAATGACACTCAGCCTCTACGAACTTCAGTTCAGCATAGGTCATAATGGGCAGCGGAGCCGTTGCATAGATCACATTAGTCGACATCCTTGAGTAGATCGTGCCAGCCTGGTCCTCTTCAGATGTTCCGTTTTGAGCCGGCACATATTCTCCATTCACCTGTGTAATAAACAGGGGGATCCTGGGATCATTCAGTCCATCAAGGATATCATAGAAGGTCACACTGATGGCGTGATGTCTCCTCTCATTCTCCTCCTGGAACCAGGTATTCTCATGACCCAGGTCATTGGACCAGTTGTCAAAGGTAAAATCATCCTCCATGGAAGCAAATCCATTGGCCGCTGCGGCGAGAGCATCTGCTGCAGAACCTGTAGCATCTATGTTGCTCAAGCGGTTGGCGTACCTCGCTTTCAGCGAATAGGCTGCCAGGATCCATGCATCAGAATCTCCTCCGTAGATGTAATCCTCACCACCTGTAGTGCTTATGTTCTCTTTTTGAAGGTCAGCAACCGCTTCATCCAGCTGGTTCAGCATGGCCGTGTAAATCGATTCCTGTGTGTCGTAAACCGGCTTCCTGTTTTCCGCGCCCAGTGTTGCTTCGCTGAAGGGAATCCTTCCCCAGGTATCGGTGGAAGCAAGAAAGGTATAGGCCTGCAATATTTTGGCAATCCCCACATCGATCCACTTCCCATCTTCACTACCATCTTCTGATCCTTTTTCAATAATGATCTTCAGATCGGGTAACAATCTGGGATAGATCTGGAAGGCCCAGCTGTTCTCGCTGAGTTGCGAATTAATATTGGCACGCCTGTCGGCATCTCTCATCTGACCATGCGCTCCGGCCGTCTGTTCAACAAAAATAGAGCTAAACCAGGCAAGGGTGGTCCCTGTAACCCAGTAGGGTGTAGCTGCAGTGCAACCCGACATCAGCATGCTGATGGGCACATCAGTCGGATTGTTTGGATCTGTATCGATCTCATCCATGATCTCATCACTGCAAGAAAAAGTGAACAGCATGAGCAGGAGTAAACTGAAAATTGAAATATGTTTTTTCATCTTATGGTATATTTAAAAGGTTATTTTAAGACCACCACCAAAGGACTTAGTATTGGGCAATGACACATATTCGAATGCGCCTATTCCATTACCTTCAGCTGTACTTGATTCCGGGTCAAAATTGGGATAGTCGGTCCATAGGGCCAGGTTCCTTCCATTGGCAAAGATCGAAATCGAACTTATAAAAATGTTGTTAAACCAGCTCTGAGGCATATCATAGCTGATTACTACCTCTTTCAACCTTAGCATGGTCTTGTCAAAGATGGCCGATTCGGTAATGTTCCACTCCACCGTACTCCAATAGTCCTCGTTTTTCTGTATTTCTATATCATTGTCCCCTTCATTTACAAGGTCTCCTGTGGCAGGATCCAGGTAACCTTTAGCCGTATTGGGAAGCACCTGGAAAGTTTCACGATCTTCGGTCTCTGCTGCTGCCCCATAATTCCTCAGCAAACGATTCAGACCACTGGAAAGATAACCTCCCTTGGAGTAGTATAGCTGGGCAGTAAATGTGAATCCTTTGTACCTGAGTATGTTGGTTAGACTGGCATCCCAATCCGGGTTCACTTTACCGAGGATTATTTCCTCACCACCCTGAAGTGGCATCCCGTAAAAAGGGTTGGGCTCTCCTGCTACGGTCTCCCTGGAATCCACCACGATCCTGTTCTGATCATCCCTTACATAAGAACTACCGAAGATCACCGGATAGGGATGTCCTGAATAGGCATAGGCACCCACACTGGTAAAGTTGTTATATCCGGTCTGGGCCCGTTCCACTCCCGGAGCAAGTTCCAACACCATGTTCTTATTCTGCGAGAAGTTGGTGAGGATCTCCCACTCAAATCCACCACTGGATCGGATAGGTACAATGGAGAGAACAACCTCATGGCCCTTGGATTCAAGTTCCCCGGCATTTCTGTACTCAGAACGGAACCCGGAAGAAGCAGCCAATGGCACACTGAATATCTGGTCAGTGGCATTGACATAATAGTATGAGTAGTCAATTCCCACGCGATTCTGGTAGAATCTCAGGTCGGCTCCGATCTCATAAGAGGTTACGTTTTGAGGCCTCAGGCCGTCTGATAAAAGCGTAGATTGAAGGGTGAATGCAGGATATGACTGGTACGGAAATGCAAATTCATTGTCCAGGAATCCGCTGCTAAGCCCTTCACTTTCCTCTTTGGAAGTGAATAGAGTCCTGGTAGCATAAAGGGCTCCTGCCTGTCCCATCTGGGAGTATGAAGCCCGGATCTTTCCAAAAGGCAACACCTGCTGGTCCTGCATGAATTCCAGTTCTGTAAATATAAACCCAAGCGAAACAGAGGGATAGAAATAGGACCTGTTCCCGGAAGGCATGTTAGACACCACATCGTTCCGTCCGGTTACTGTTAAGAACAGCATAATCCACAGTTGCACTGCCGTAGAATCCAATCACCCGCTGCCGGGTCAGCTCCTGAAAAACCGTCTGGGTTCCGGTATTTGAGATATGGTCAAATCCCCCGATGGTAATGTTGGTTCCGGTCATTGAATGGGTTTTGGTAGTGATATCGTAAAATTCATTACCTATTACAGCATCCAGCCCAATTTCTCCAAAATCTTTGGTAATGCTGATGGATGCATTCGAGTTCAGTTCCTGTCTTTGATAAGTATAATCATCAACCTGGCCACCTGCTGGGTCCATAATCCCGAATTCCGGGTATCCTCTTCCTGCTCCACCGGAACCCAGTGAAATCACCTCATGGCCTGTGGTAAGAAACCTGTCAAGACCGATCCGGTAATTGATCTTCATCCAATCGAAGGGCTGAAAATTGATGGCTGCATTCCCAAAGAACCTGTCGGTCACTTCGTTATAATTGCTATGCTTCAAAGCCCAGTAGGGATTATCCATAGCAAATCGATAATGATACTGGTTGTACGGATTTGAATCATGCTCAAAGGGTTTATTGGTCATATCATAGGTCCGTGGGGCAAAATAGACTGTAAACAAGGGATTGGACAGGTTGCTTCCCCCGGGGATCTTATCTATATTCACCGATGAGACATTGGCCGAAACCGATGCCGACCATCTATTTCCCAACACGAAATTCCCATTAAACTTAGCATTGTTCCTGATCATTCCGGTAGTCTCAATAATCCCTTTCTGGTCAGTGCGACCAATGCCCAGGCTGTAATTCGCCCTGTCGCTGGCTGTTGAGATATCCACCGAATTGGTAAAGGTGTACCCCTTTTGGAAAAAGTCCTCCTGGTTGTTATACACTTTAGGTATCTGGGTCGGAGCAGAACCGTCAAAGGTCTCATAGGGATTATCGAAATAAAGGTTCTCCTCCTGGGACTGATAGTTTTGGAGGGTATCGATACGCGGGCCCCATGAACCTGAACTCCAAAGTCCAAGTGTTCCGCCGTTTCCCTGTCCATAGGTTGATTGCAGTTCCGGCAAACGGCTGATCTGATCAGATGAAAAGCTACTATTCACCGTGACCAGGGTTTTCTTACCGGCCAGTCTGGCTGCAGAACCACTTTTAGTGGTGATCACAATGACCCCGTTTGCAGCTCTTAACCCATAGAGGGCCGAAGCAGTGGCGCCTTTCAGAACAGAAATTGATTCAATATCTTCCGGATTCAGGTCTACAATCCTTGACGATGGGTTGGTTCCTGTTCCCACTTCCTCAACAAAGGCCTTTTCCGATGCAATGGGCATTCCATCCACCACATAGAGGGGTTGATTTGAGCCGGTAAGGGAAACATTCCCCCTGATGGTCACATGGGAGGTTGCCCCAGGCATACCACTGGATTGTTTCACATTCACACCGGCAATCTTACCCTGGAGTGATTTTGAGATATCCATGTTCTTGGCACCGGAAATCTGGCTTTCGTCGATCTCCTGGACCGAATAACCCAGGGCCTTCTTCGACTTCCGGATTCCCATGGCAGTCACCACAACTTCATCAATCTCCAGCAGGTCCGATTCCATCACCACATCTAACTGGTTCTGGCTACCAACACTCATCTCCTGGGTTGCGAGGCCCACAAAACTGAACACAAGAATATCAGAATCATCGAGTACATCGATCTGGAAATTCCCATTGACATTTGTAATAGCACCTGAGGTGGTTCCCTTTACACTTACCGTAACACCCGGTAATGGGGAGCCGTCTTCAGCGCTGGTCACAATACCGGAAATAACCCGGGCCTGACCAAACATGGTCAGGGTACCAAACGCCATGAATAACAGAAAGCATAATACTTTTTTCATAGACTTAATTTTAGATTAACATTTAGAATTTCAAACGGAAGAAAGCAGAAAGCGTACTATTTTTCTAATTATATCAAGCAATAGCGCGCTATGGCAGCCATTCGGCCTATTCAATTCTGTTGATGTCCATTGACAGGCCGAACGCCGTCATTGACGGGTCTTTTCAGTGTCATTGACTGACAGATCCCATCTTAGGAAGGAAAAAAATGCCCTTTTCGCCGGGTCAAATGGTGGTAGAAAGGGGGTCAACGGGATAGGTTCGTAGGTGAGGAGCAAAACCACGAAGATGACTCACAGATGATGCCGGTATTCAAATTTTTATACATTTATATAGTTATATACCAAAACTAACCACTATGCTAACTGTTACAGACTACCTGATTATCTCTGCCTATTTTCTTGTCATTCTTGTTGTTGGAGCTCTCACCGGGAGGAAACAGGAGAAGGAAGAATTTCTGATCTCCGGCCGAAAACTCACCTCACTCCAAGCCACCACCACCATCTTCTCCAGCCGCATCGGTGCGGCCATTCTGCTTACTTATACCGCCCTGGTATATATGTACGGCATGGGCGCTTTGTGGTATTTTGTAGGTTCTGTATTCGGACTGTTTGTCTTTTACTTCTTCGGATTGAAGGTGAAGAAGCTTGCAGATAAAGAAAAATTCTATACCATGCCGGACTTCTTCTTCTTTCTGAAGGGGAAAACTGCCGGTTACCCGGCCACTATCACAACCATTATTATTATGTTCGGATGGGTGGTACTCAATTTCACAGCCGGAGCCAAACTGATATCGGAATATACACCCATCAGCTACGATCTGTCGGTCATCATTGTTGGATCCATCATTCTGATCTACCTGCTTGCAGGCGGGTTCGATGCTGTGGTTAAAACCGATATCATTCAAACCTTCGGTATCTTCCTGTTGTTTGTGCTGATGATGTACCTGCTGACCACCACCAGCACCAAGCCCGGACTGGCATTTATGGACCTTTTCAGCATCCCTGCCGGTCAGATCATCAGCTTCTTCCTGGCAGGTTTCTTTATCCCCATGGCCTCACCTGAGCTCTGGCAACGGGTCTATGCTATCAAAGACAAGAAAAACTTCAGGCGAAGCATCTTTCTTTCATCACTATTCTATATCATTGTCGGTTTTATCCTGCTGTTGATCGGACTGATCATTCGTGCCGAGATCCCCGACATTGCACCCGACACCTCACTGATTGTTGGATTCAGCAGACTGTTGCCAGTGGGACTGGCAGGTTTGTCGGTAGTTATTATCTACTCCTCGGTCTCTTCCTCGGCCGACACTTACATGTTCACCGCTTCCGCTTCGGTAACACAGGATTTCCTGGAAAAAACAGGGTTAACAAAGTCAAAAAACCTGAGAAATACTATGCGTTACAGCATGGTGGCTCTGATGATACTGGGTGTCTCCATGGCCCTGATACTTCGTGATATTGTAGATGCCACCTTCTTCTTTGTATCGCTCACCATGTCGCTGGGACTGCTGGTACTGGTGTTATGGATCTATCCCAAAATCAACCGGCTCAGCGTATGGCTCTCCATCCTCTTCTGCCTGATTGGTGTGATTGTACCGGCCATCATTTTCGGGATCTCTGAGCAACTTGTGATGTGGGCCTTTGCAGCATGTATCTTTGGAATTCTGCTGGGAATGATTGTAGAAGGGATCAGGAAGGTAAGCGGTCGTTCGAAGAACGGTCTGCAATAGAAGAATACCAGGAGACAAAAAACAAAATGGGAGCAAACTTTTGGGTTTGCTCCCATTTCACTGATAAGTACCCATAGCCACCAATCAGTGCCGAGCTACAGTTATTATGGCCGGCCCAACCGATCATCCCCGAAGGGTTTTTTAACCGGCAGGCCCGGATCCTCAGCCCATGTTCCATAGAACATTGACCTGCTACCGTCCTTTCACCCGGCGAAACACCAGATTTCCGGGACTGGCTCCTGAAGGCCCCTGCCTAAGCCAGCTCTTACGATCTGCCTTAGGCCAGAGTGCGAAAGCTTAGCGGAACCCCTGGGGATTCTTTTTGGCTCTTCAGC